>CAKVLT010000038.1 GCA_934757945.1 uncultured Bulleidia sp.
GCATACGAAACAGCAACTGTTTCCGCAAGAGAATCACGTTGAGCCACCCGTGACAGCCGATAATGTAAAGCACTGCCTACAATTCCTATCAGCACATACGCAAGACATCCTGCACTTAAGATCAGAGTATAGGAAGCTCGTTGCCAGATCACAAACATACATATAATTTCAGCTAATGCCCCTGCAAATACAGCAATAGAGTGCACACTTTCAGGAATCTTTACAGATAACAATGGATACACTACAAATCCTATAACACTGGCACCAAGGATATATCCCTGTGCTGCAATGACAGCAGATGGTGATGTCACCAAAGCCATCATGTTATCAAAAAGATACTCTGTTGCCAGAAAGATAAAATTAAACAATGCCAGTGCAATCATCAGTGTGATCACTTTCGTATTCTTTATTTGTATATGCATATAAGTAACCTCATGAGAAGTATCTGTCATACTTTTGTATATCTTCATTATAAATAAAAGTCTCCGGTACAATAGTTGACATTTGTCTCAACCGATTCTTTTTGAATCTTTACTGCATTTTTGTTTTCCTTCTTTTACCTGTACTGATTGAAACAATCGTCAACTGTAAGGCATCTTTTCTCTGTGATACACTGAGATCACCTATACAAATGATAAGGAGGAAGTATTGTATGCAATACAAACAGATACGATGCCCAAATTGTAATCATCTGATACAGGTGGAAGAAGATGCTGTCCATATCTGTTGCCAGTGGTGTGCTAAAGAATACCAGTTGAAACAAAAGACGCCGCACTCTGAAGTAAGAACCATAGACTATCCAGGAAGAGGACCTATATTCCAGACCTATGTACCTCAGGGGTGGTCTTACGGCATCTTTGATGATAATGAATCCATTTCCAGTCTTGCGGCTGTATGCAAAGGAATACAGCTTATTTCTCAAAACGGTGCACAGATGGTTTTTTATCCATTCGCCTATTATAAAGACGCTGATCCAAGACCTGCCTTTAATTTTGGTTTCACTGCACGTGCCTCTTCCAGAGAATATCAGTTTGATCCAATGACTTTTACCAATTACAGTAAATTCATGGATCTTCCACAATACGCCATAAGAAGAATCACTTCCATCTGTACTCAGCTATTTCAAAGTCCACCCGGCAATATACAACTGCAACCACTAGATTTTGCCAATGCAGAAAAGATGACCATATATTTCCAGCAGGTATCTGCAGAGAAAATGAAAAAGCCATGCATGGCTTTTTCAGGAAAATTCAGTTTTTCCTTCCAGTCAAACGGACAACTGTATAACGGATTCTTTAGTTCCGTACTTTCTCATACTCAGAATACTTCTCAAAGTGCCAGCTGGCAGGATCTTTTAAGAAAAGGTGTCTCCTTTATGGGAGCCATGTATGGTGTGGGAGGTATGGGAAGCTTTGACTGGGGACGTTACTATGATCTGATACTCATCTATCCAAAAACAGAAACTACTGTAGATAGTCACTATGAAGCTATTTTTGATAACTTCCTGAAGAACTTCAACTACGGTCCAGTATACTTTGCCTTACAAAATGAAGAAATGCAGAGAGCACAGCAGATTCAATTACAAGGTGCCATGTCTCGTCAGCAAAATGCCATTCGTGCCTCTCAAAATCTTTCTGCCACCCTTTCTGAAACCAGCAATATCGTCAATTCTGCCGTACAATCACACTCTCAGCAGATAAATCATATCATTGATCATTCTACAGATGGTATCCGTGGAGTAGAATACTATCATGACACTAATGGCCAGACATATCAGGCAGATATCAAATATGATCATATTTATAAAAAAGGCAGTACTTTTGCAGGAAGCAGTGATGGAAGTCTTCAGCTTGGCCCTGAATGGGAAGAGTTGAAAAAGTAGACATATAGGGATGAGTAAAAGCTCATCCTTTTATGATGAAAAATTATTCTTTTCCTTATTCCATCTCTTATGCAATATTTTTAGACAATGACTTTATAAAAAAGAATACTGTTTTGATGTTTCACAGTATCCTTTCCTGATATACCTCTATATTTAATTTTCGTAAATTGACACACCTGATCAACTATCTATTTTTCAGCCAGTCAGGTTTTCCCAGATGCGTTACATTCTCAGATAATTCTTCGGGATAGTCTTTATAAGACTGTGGGACAGGGCCCTGAAATCTGTTCTCTTTATCATATTTTGATGCTACTGCTTTTTCATACGCTTTCCAAAGTTCCAGATTCTGCATATGTTCCTGATTCAATTGTATAGATTGATCATCCATTCTCAATTTTGTTGCTAAAGATTTCATATAATCTGCCATCTCCTGATTTGTATGAATGATATTATGTTTTTCCTGTGGATCTGTCACTGTATCATAGAGCAGTTCAGTATCTTCCGAACTAAAGCAACAATATTTATACTGATTTTCTTTCACCATGAATGCATACTGATCCAGTTTAATTCCGGATAAATACTCTGCATAGACTGGCAAATGTTCTAAGTCATCACCATATAAAGCTGGCATCAAAGAGACACCATCAATATTATGCATTGGTCTGGCATGTACATAATCTAAAATAGTTGGACCTAAATCCATAATACTTACAGATTTGTGAACTCTGTGGTTTGTCTGAATATTCGTTCCCGAAAAAACAAGCGGAATCTTTACTGATTTTTCATAAAATGTTGATTTACCATAACTATTTCTATCACCTGCTGCATCTCCATGATCAGAAATATACACAAACATATTTTCAGTATTACGTCTTTTACAGAACTCATTAAATGCTTTACGCACTGCACCTATTCTACCATCTGTTTCTTCTACCATAGCACAATAAGAAGCAAGTATTTCTTTAGCTAAAGCTGGAGATACCTCTTTCTTCTGCTTATTTTTCCAAGCATCTGGTTCTACCTCATCATAATAGGATTCCGGAATCTGTACTTTTTGAAGGTATTTATCATACAGATGTTTAGGTCCTACATAAGGATGATGAGGACTATAGACACTTACACAGATACACTGAGGTTTATCATGATCCTGACTGAGATATTCCAATGCTTTATCAACAACATACTGATCGTAGTAAGAAGCATTGTTATCACCACCGCCTACGATATTTGTCATCTGATATCCACCATAAGCCGGTTCATAAACACCCCTTACATCTGTCATATCCTGTCTATTCCATGTGATAGTAGTACAATCAGGTGCAATTCTTTTTGTAAAGCCATGTCGTTGATCAAATCCTATAAAATGCATTCTCCCCACCAAAACAGTTTCATATCCCTGCAAAACCAGATGATGTAAGAAAGTAGGTGTCATATCCGGTAATGCGTCAGTTAATGTGAAAACCCCAGTATTTGCAGGTCTTTTACCACTTAGCATGGATACCCTTGAAGGAACACAAAGCGGGCAAGATGTATAGGCCTCATCAAATGCAGTCCCCTCTTGAACTAAAGCATCTAAATTAGGAGTATCTACATTATTTCCATACCACCCCGAATAATAAGGAGTATGTTGGTCAGTCATAAATATCAATATATCTGGTTGTTTCATAAGCGTATTATTCTCCTGCTGTTTCTTTTTCAATTAATTGCTTATCATATTTCTTTAACCAAGGAATCATAATAGCAACGTTAACAATAAACAGTACGATATAGACTATAACTGCTTTGAAGTCCATACTTGTAAGGAACACTTTAACAATAGCCGGCAAGGTATACGGTACTTCTATACAGGATCTGCTTAAAAAACCGATTTCTGTCAAAATATAAGGAACGCAACCATCAATAACAAATATCAGTAAATATGGAATCAATATAGCAAAGTTCATAACAATTGGAAGACCAAAAGTAATTGGTTCACCAATATTGAAGATAGCCGGCGCAAGGGCAATTTTAGAAACAGCTTTTAACTGCTGAGATTTACAGGTAATCATCATCGCCACACAAATAGCCAGCATTCCTATGACTGTCCATGAATTGAATCCTGATGTGAAGATATGCGGTAATGGTTCACCTGCAACATAGGCATTGGCATTTTCCACCATATTCATGGTAATAATCGGATTAATAATAGCACCTGCAACATTTCCACCATGAATACCACAGAACCAGAGTAATCTGACTACAAGACAATATACAAAGACTGCCCATAGAGAATCACTTGCAACAAATAGCGGAGAGAATATCTTATTGATAAGTGCAGGTAATAGTGCCTGCCCACATAGCAGTCTGACACCACAAGCCAATCCTATAACGACAATATCTACAATCATCGCACTGATAGGTTCAGCTACAAATGGAGGAACTGTATCTGGCAGTTTGATTTTAAAACCATGCTCTTCAAGAAAATGTATCAGTTGAGGAACTGTAAAACCGACAAGAATAGCACACATTAACCCTTTTGCCCCAAAGAATCCAAGGTCAAACGTGCCTTCTACAAGATTGGCACTGACAAGGCCAAAGGAGATAAAGGATACAACCATTGCATTTACTGGGCGCATCTTTTCTTCTTCACATGCCGCAAATGTTACACCAAATAGAGTAAACAGTGAAACCATACCCATGGTCATCTGATATCCAAGATTTAGCCATCCTGCATTATTTGCTGAGAATGCTCTCCAGGCTTCCACAAATCCACCAGTCATAGTTGCTGTAAACGGTGGTGTCATCAGTAACATGAAGATAGAACCTGCAACCGTCGCCCCAAATCCTGCTGTAACCCCTTTTTGCATGGTTTTGATAAATGTTAAGTTTGTAAATTTTGTGACAAGAATAATAAGTTTGTCACTAATAGAGTTTTTCATATTTTCCTTTCATGACTCCTAAATTGTATTGAGTTAAAATAATTCTTGAAACGTTTCAACACTTGTATGATAATCTCGCTTTTACAAAAATGCAATAGCATTTTGAAACGTTTCAAATATCTTTGCAAAAAATGGGCTTACCCTGTATCACAATGTATAAGCCCATTTAATTTAAATTTGCCACTGTTCCATTATCTCGTATAACAGTTTCATATTTTTCACTTTTCAATTGTTGTAACAATGCTGAATAATCCTTATTTTCCAAATGCATAAACAACAATTGCACACACTTTTCCATATACGAGGGATCATAAATCTGAACATCATACGTAGTTATATTATTTCCAAAAGAAAATGTACTTCCAATCCCAAGCAAAGAAATATCTTTTGGAACTTCTATATAATTATCCTGCAGACATTGCAAACCACCCGTTGCTATTTCACAGTTGGAATAGATTAAAACATCAAAGTTTTTAAGGTAGGGAATGAGTTTATTGGTGATAGCATACCCATCTTCCAGATGACTGCCATTCGCATCAAATATTGCATAATTTTCCAAAGAAATAGCATGTGCTTGTATGGATTTCATAAAACCAGAATATTTATGTATGGTGCCATTGGAATATGGAGATCCCTTAATAAAGGCAAATCGCTTATGCCCCTGTGCAATCAGATAATCCAATATATTTTCATATAACGATTGATTATTTCTTCTTACACCTATAAGATTTTCTCCTGTATATCCATTTAAAGATAAAATCGGAAAATCTTCAGAGGCATACTTCTGCAACTGTTCTTTAGTTAATGTAACTGTCTGGATAATAGCTCCATCTGCTCTATGTTCAGAAAGATACTTCTTTGCCGTTTCATCATGTCCTTCAAATGTAGTGGAAATCAAAAGATCATACCCATGTTTAGCCACTTCTTTCTGTATGATTCTAATCTGATTACTGAAGAAAGATAGTGAAGCATCGTTAACTACAAGTAAAATCAGATTTGTTTTATTGGATCTTAAATTTGCGGCTGAAGTATTCTTCACAAACTGCATTTCTTCCGCCTTTGCCTTAACTTTATCTCTTGTTTTCTGAGAAATCTTCGGATTGTCATTCAATGCCATAGAAACAGTGGAAACACCAATTCCCAATGCATTAGCAATATCTTTGATAGTTGTCATGCATGCATCATACCACACATTTTAAAATACATGAATTGCTTTGATTAAAACCCGATAAGATATCTGCACCTTCTCCGCCATTAAACTCCTTTAAAACAAAACACAGAACTATCTTTCATAAGCGATTTTGCCGACTATTGACACTTTTCTCTTCTATAGACAGAAGCTATACCATAAATTTTCGAAAAAAAATCAGGCTTCTGCTGATGCAGCAGTGCCTGATGTGTATTACTTCACCCAGTAAATTCTGTTTGCTTTTCTTTCTTTTACCTTGGGAGTCTCCTTCAATACCCCAGTCTTTCAGAAGTTACTTACCTTCTTCACTTGCAAAGACTTCTTTTTTTCTGTGAATCCAGCAGAATCCAATACCTCAGGAATCTCATCTTTAGAGAGCTTACCTCTGTATAGAAGTGCACACTTATATGTTTGGAAATTATTAGTTGGTTTTATCAACCAGCATTGTTGTTTCTGCAATAAGACTCCGTTTAAGAAACCCAAAATCAATCTGTACGACAAGTAGAAAATACGGTTTTGATTTTTTAAATAAAGAAAGAAATAACAAAAATAATAAATATGAAGAATCCAATGAGAATTGTAAGAACAATTAATCCGATAGCAGCAGGAATTGCTCTTAGGATATATGGCAGAAATCTTGAAAGTAGCATAATTATACCGATGATACACAGTACAACAAGCAAAGAAATCATGAAACCACCTCCATTCATAATTCTCGTCAATTTCATATTATTACTTAGATTGCCAATAGTAACCACATAAACGATGTAGAAATAATTACTCCAAGCATAAATCATCATCAAATAAAAATTAATTGACTAATTCCATCCAATATTATCATCATTTGTATGGATATACAAGAATCGGCACAGAGAAAGACTCTGCGATGCTTAACTGTTTTATGAGTACCTTTTTCTGGCAAATTTGCTTTTTCTTTCCAGAAAGATATGTAACAATACGATGGTTTCTTCAGTACTGTACTTTCTCATATAGAGAACACTTCTCAAGGTATCTACTAGCAGGATTTTTTGAGAAAAGGCGTCTATGGCATAAGGCAATGTTTGGTATCGTAGGTATGGAATCCTTTGAACTTGGCCGTTACTATGCTCTTACTTCTCAAAACAAAAAATCAGGCATCTGCTGATGCAGAGTACCTGATGTTTCTTACTTCACCCAGTAAATTCTGTTTGCTTTTCTTTCTTTTGCCTTTGGAGTTTCTTCGGCAGGATAGCCTAAGATACAGTTACCAATGCCTTCATAGTCTCCTTCAATGCCCCAGTCTTTCAGAAGCTGCTTCCCTTCATCACTTGCAAAGACTTCTTTTGCTCTGTGAATCCAGCAGGAGCCAATACCTTTGGAATCTGCCGCAATCATAAGATTCTGCATGGTTAAGGCACCATCGTACACATGCGTAGGTGCATTTTTATCTGCAAGTACCACAATCACTACTGGTGCACCATAGAAAGGATCAGCAGTGCTGTTCATGCATTCTGCATTCAGTCTGGATAATCTGTCTCTTACTTCTTTATTGGTAACAGCTACCATGATGGTTGGCTGTCTTCCCATTCCGCTTGGAGCATATTCTCCTGCTTCCATGATTTCCTGAAGATCTTCTTCTGGAATCATCGTATCTTTATACCTTCTGTAACTTCTTCTGTTTTTCAATTCTTCAATAACTGCATTACTCATGATTACTTACTCTCCTGAAGTTTTGCAAATGTCTTTTCAGCATCTTCCAGTACTTCATTAAATTTTTCCAGGGCTTTTTCAATTGGTGCAGGTGTAGAAAGATCCACACCACCGTGCTTTAACTCATCCAGAGGATACTGACTGCCACCCATAGATAAAAATTCCAGATACTTCTTCACTGCAGGTTCTTTGTCTTTCAAGATTCCCTGTGCCAGAGCAACAGCACTTGTGTAGCCTGTAGCGTATACATAAACATAGAAAGGATTATAGAAATGAGGGATACGTGCCCATTCATATCTGACTTCTTCATCAACGATAAGATCTTCACCAAAGTATAGTTTAATCAGTCTTTCATACAGATCACATAAAGCTTCCCCTGTTAAAGATTCCCCTCTTTCACTCATGGCATGTGCTTCTTTTTCAAATTCAGCAAACATTGTCTGACGATATACCGTACCTTTGAAACCTTCCAGATACTGATTTAATAAATACAGTCTTGTTGCAGGATCATCACAGTCCTCCAATAACTGTTCAATTAACAGACACTCATTGACTGTACTTGCAACTTCTGCCACAAATAAAGAATAGTTGGCATACTGCGCAGGCTGAGTATGGTTGGTTAACCATGTATGCTGAGAATGCCCCATTTCATGTGCCAGTGTGGATACAGAATCTAAAGATCCTGTGAAATTTGTCAGAATAAATGGGTTGGAATCATAGGTACCACTGGAATAGGCACCCCCAGATTTACCTACGTTTGGATACACATCAATCCAGCCGTCTGTATAGGCGTCCTTCACTCTCTGTACATAGTCTTTTCCTAAAGGTGCCACAGCATCCAGTACCATCTGCTGTGCTTCTTCATAAGAATACTTTTTATTATTAGAAGCACATAATGGCGCATAGGTATCGTAGTAATGTAATTCTTCTACACCCAGAATCTTTTTACGCAACTGTACATAACGGTACATATATGGCATACACTTATGTACTGTTTCTATCAACATGTCATACACAGATTCCGGAATGTTATTGGCAAATAAAGACATCTGTCTGGAAGATTCAAAACCTCTGAGTCTTGCCTCAGTTGTATGATTCTTAATAACACCGGAATAGGTTGCCGCAAAAGTATGAATAAACTGCTTATATGTCTTGTAATAGGACATAAAGGAATTCTTACGTAATTCTCTGTCGGAACTCATCTGTAAAGGAATATATCCGGAACCTGTCACTTCATGAAGATTACCTTCGCTGTCTTTAGCAGGTTCAAAAGTAATATCCGCATCTCTTAAAGCTTCACTTGCAGATTCTGCCGTGGAAAAACTTTCTGCAAAACTGCTTAACAGGATTTCTTCTTTTTCAGACAATGTATGTGCTTTATTTCTGCATAGATCCTCTAATGCAAACTTATATTCTTCAACAAGCGGATCATTGCATATGTCCTTCAGTGCTTCCTGATCTAGAGTTAGGATTTCAGGCTGTGCATAAGCAAGTGCACTTTCAAACTGTACTAATTTACTATAAGAACGGGAATACATGGACTGTGCTTTGGCATCACGTGTATCTTCAGAATGTCTTAAACTTGCATAGCAGAATAAGTCAGATAAATGTCTTCCTGTTTCTACTTCAAAATCATAAAACTCTTTGATACCCTGAGCGGTATGTAAAGTTCCCTGATAAGAGGCAGCTTTGACAATTGCTGCATCCATGTCTTTTAAAGACTGTTCAAATGCGTCATCATCCTTGAATAATGTTGACAGATCCCATTCATACTTTGGATCCATTTCACTTCTCTGCTTTAAAGTTTCACTCATTTCCTTTTCCTCCTTTATTCAGGAACTTTAAGATTTCCTCTTTATGAGCTTCCATGTCCTGATAGCCCAGAGTATACAGTTCCGTACATCTTTCAGGATCCCCCTTCCATCTGGATACTTTAATTTCTCTGGAAGGATAGATATTGACAGCTGTACCTTTTTCTACCATATCATCGATAATCTTTCTTTGTTTGTAATAGTTGATATGTCTTACTGCATAATCCTTTTCTACCTGAGGACATTCTTTATATAAATGTTTCATCATAAAACGCACTATTTTACTTGAAGGTTTTCTGACAAAAGTTGCCGGTTTTGTAGTAATGACAAGAGCTTTAGTACACCCCTGTTCCAATGCACGTTCAATAGGAATCATCTTTGTGATACCACCATCAAGCAATCTGTATCCGTTATAGTCTACAATTTCACTGGCAACAGGAAGTGCACAGGTACCTCTTAAAAGATCCAGATTTTCATCAAGATCCTGTGATCCAAAGTACACGGTTTCTCCTTTACCAAGATCATAGGCACCTACTTCCATAGGCATGTGTTCTTCCTTGATCTTCTTCATGGACAAATGTTCTTTTTCAATCAGATCTTCTTTAAAAATCTTACGGTAATCCACATAATATCCGCAATGCAGCAATGCATAGATACCTACCAGTTTAGGATCTGCCGCATAAATCGTTGCCATGTTTTTTGCGGATTGTGTTTTCCCTGTCAGATAACAGCATAAATACACTGCACCGGAGGAAATACCAACATGATAATCAAATGTAATATGATTTTCACTTAGCCAGGCAAGAGCACCTGACGTATAGGCACCTCTTACACCTCCGCCTTCCAGTACCAAACCAATTTTTTCCATAATTTCTCTTCTTTCCTTATTTGTTTATACAAGTGGAATAAACAAAGTCAAAATAGCACGTATAATCTTTAAGATCAATGGTGTCCTGTTTACTTCCTTCATTGTCACTTCATGAGATTTTTCCAGAGACTGCAGGAAATCCTCTTTTATATCTATTACAGCCTCTGTCTTATACATCAGCACTGCATCTTCAAAGTGTAAAAAGTAACTTCTGAAATCTGTGTTGATGGAACCCACAAGTCCGTATTCATCATCACAGACAATCGCTTTGCTGTGATTAAAACCTGGAGTAAATTCATAGATTTTTATGCCACTTTCAATCAGCACCTTATAACTGTGTCTTGTAATCTGAAATACAAGTTTCTTATCAGGAATATGCGGCACAAGAATTCTGACATCCACACCGCTTTCACTTGCCACCTTTAAGGCTCTGCTGATGGCATCATTTAAAATCAGATACGGTGTATTGATATAGATATATTTTTTTGCATGATGTATAAGATTCAGATGTTCACTCATACCCACAAGAATGTCATCAGTAGGAGAATCCGCAAAAGGCTGTACATACCCTTGAACATCATATTCCTTACATGGAATACAATACATGGAGTAATCTGTGTCTGCAGGATTTTTAGACAGATAATGGTACATGCCTAAAAACTGAGAAGCCATTGACCATACTGCAGGTCCCTCCACCATTAAGGCACTGTCTTTCCAGTATCCGAATCTTGTAATATGGTTAATATACTCATCCGCAAGATTGACACCGCCCGTAAAGCCGACCTCATTATCAATGACTGTAATCTTTCTGTGATCTCTGTTATTCATCTGAATAATCAAAGCAGGTCTTAATCTGTTAAAGCCATGGGCATCTATCCCCAGCTTTCTGAGTTCGTTTTCCAGATGAGCATGCATGGTAACACAGCCAAAGTCATCAAAGATGACTTTCACTTCCACACCTTCCAGTACTTTCTGTTTCAGGATTGTCAGCACTTCATCCCATACCTTTCCATAATCAATGATAAACATTTCCAGAAAGATATATTTCTTAGCACTTCTCAGCTTTTCAAGGTATACGGGAAACCATTCCTCCCCACTGGAGAAATAGGTTGTTTTTGTATGTTCATAGACCGGAAAACCGCAATATTCCCTTCCAAATCTGAACAATTGTCCGTTATCTTCTGCCTGAATATGTTTTGTCTCGGTTTTAACAAGCAATTCTTTCAAGACCCTGGATCCGTTTAAAGTACCATTATATAGTTTTTTGGAAATCTTCTTATTTCCAAACAGAAAGAATAAAGGTACACCCACCAGAGGTGAAAACAGAATAATAAAAACCCAGGATATCTTATAGGCAGGATCATTCGTTCTGTTCACCACATAAATAGACAGAAAGATACCAATTACCTGTAAGGCAGGAAATAAGCTATGGGTAAATGTAAAGTTATACACATAGGCAATAATCAGCAGAAACTGTGCTATAACAAGAGCACCAACCAAAAATAATCTGCTTGTTAAGACGCGTATTAATTTATGCATACAGGTATTATCGCAAAAAATACCCAACTATACAAATTTACTGCAAAGGAAAGAAATAAATATTCTTTACCTTTTCCCCTCTTTGGTATAGCCAGTGCCATTGAGGTACTTCTGCCACTTCTACCAGATGTCCCTGCAATTTTTCAAGAGTTTTTCTGGAAGCTTCATTTTCCGGAGAACAGGTAATATATACAAAGGAAAGGTGATATTCTTCTCTGGCAATCTGCAGAACTTTCTTACAGGCATAACAGGCATAATGATGTCCTCTGTATTTTTCAAAAATACGATACCCGATATTGCCTGCATAATACAATTCTTCACTGACACCCAGTCTTAAATCGATATATCCGATTCTTGTATGTTTCAAATAGATTCCATAATATACAGAAGTATAGCTGTTCTTTCTGTGGCATATTTCCTCCTGTATCAGCGTCACTTCTGATTCTGTAGGAATACGCTTTGAAAACAAAGAATTCCATAAACGTTCTAACATAAAATCCATTATAATGGTTTCAGGAGGAAAAACATATATGTCCATCAAACAATTTCCACAAGGTTTTTTATGGGGTGGTGCCACTGCAGCCAATCAGTTTGAAGGCGGCTGGAACGAAGGAGGCAAAGGATGGAGTGTTTCTGACTGTGCAAGAAGTCATTTAGATATAGATGTACAGGATTATGCCAGACAAAATGAAATATTATCCGCAGATATCGAAGAAGCACTGGCCCATCCTGAAGATGAAGTCCATTACCCAAAAAGACATGGCTCCGATTTCTATCATCATTACAAGGAAGATATTGCCTTACTTGCCGAAATGGGATTTAAAGTCTTCAGAATGTCCATTGCCTGGAGCAGAATTTATCCTGAAGGAGATGAAGACACTCCCAATGAAGAAGGCCTGCAATTCTATGATGATGTGTTCAATGAGCTAAAAAAATACAATATAGAGCCATTAGTGACTATCTCTCACTATGAACCGCCATTACAGTTGTGTTTAAAATACAACTGCTGGTATAACCGTCAAACCATCGATTTCTTTATGAATTTCACCAAGACAATTGTGGACAGATACCATGATCGCGTGAAATACTGGTTAACCTTCAATGAAGTAGACAGCATGATTCGTCACCCTTACACTACAGGTGGTCTTATCAAAGACAGATTTGAAGGTAAAAACTTTGAAGAAGTCATTTTTCAGTCCATGCATCATCAGTTTGTCGCAAGTGCCTTAGCCACAAAATATATCCATGAAACAGATCCTGATGCTAAGGTAGGCTGTATGTTAACAAAACTTACCTATTATCCTTATACATGTAAACCTGAAGATGTGCTGGAAGCACAACAGAGAATGCGCAGCACCTACTGTTACAGTGATACACAGGTATTTGGAGAATACCCTGCCTACCTGTTATCCAGATTTAAAAATCACGGATTACACATTGTCATGACTGAAGAAGATCTTAAGGTGATGAAAGCATATCCTGTAGACTTTATCTCTTTCTCTTACTATTCTTCCTCATGTGTTGCTAAAGAAGCAGACGGTTTACAGACCACTGCAGCCAATACCGTCACAGCCATTAAAAATCCATATCTTTCCGCAAGTGAATGGGGATGGCAATCCGATCCGATTGGATTACGTATTTCTCTTGTAGATCTGTATGATCGTTATCGCAAACCATTATTCATCGTAGAAAACGGATTAGGCGAAAAAGAAGAACTGGTACCAGATGGTAATGGCTCCTATACCGTCAATGACGATGGACATATTGCCTACTACAAAGATCACTTTAAAGCCATGTATGATGCTATCTATGAAGATGGTGTGGAATTACTTGGATATACCTCATGGGCTTGTATTGACCTGGTATCCGAAAGTACAAAACAGATGTCCAAAAGATATGGATTTATCTATGTTGATTGTGATGACTATGGTAAAGGTACTTATAACAGATACAGAAAAAAGAGTTTTTACTGGTATAAAGACATCATTGCTTCCAACGGTGCAAAACTGTTTGAAGACTGACACACTTATGTCAGCTTATGATACATTCTTCAAAAACAATTTGTTTACGAGATAACTGCAGTTATCTCGTTTTTTATTTTTCACAGCATTTAGCCCCTTCGATACTTCCTGAAGAAAAAAACTTTCCCCAAAAAAGGAAAGTATGTATTAACGTGCATTCACACTATTACGTTCTATAAAAGTATGGGCAATTTCCTGCTTGGGATGTACCTTACGTCCTTCTACCATATCCGTAATTGTTTCAGCAGCAAGTTCTCCCATTTCATAAGAGTCAAACATCAACGTGGTTAATTCTGGAGAAATCAATTCTCCTTCTTCATATCCACCAAACCCAACAACCGAAACATCATCAGGGATGCTATATCCCTTCTTTTTCAATACGCGATAAGCACCAAAAGCAATACGGTCTGTTGCACAGATTATAGCGTCTATATCCTCATGTTCTGAAACCAGTTTCCATGTAGCATTCTGTGCATCCAGGAAACTGAAGTCACAGCATTCCATGTATATGGATTCCACAGCATATGCTTTCAGTCCATCTAAAACACCCTGTGTTCTGCTATACCCCACAGCCCTGTCCGTCTCATCCACTGTGATGACGCCTATTTTTTTATGACCTTTTTACCGATATATTCCCCCCATGAACTTACCACCACGATAGTCATCATTGACAATACAAGGAACTGTTTCATCTTCCTGTGCAATAATAATGACAGGAGTACTCGTACTTTCTATATTTTTATGATGTTCTTCTGTTACAGAAATGGCACTGAGAATAATACCATCCACTCCCATATTGATCAGCTTCGACAGATTCTCCAGTTCAAGATTCTTGTCATGGTCGCTGTTACGAATAATTGATACATACTCTTTTTCACGTAAATAGCGATCTATGCTTGTAATAACACGAGCAGTAACCTTGGAATTAATCGCAGGTACAATCACTCCAATCATTTTACTTTGTTTTGCGTTTAATCTTGCAAAAGCATTAGGATGATAATCATACTCATCTATAATCTTCTGTATCTTATCTCGCGTACTGGGTTTCACACTACCACCATTGAGATAACGGGAAATCGTACTTTTACTGACATGCACTTTTTTTGCTATATCATCAATCGTCACTTTCGACATATCTTCCTGCATCACTCTCCTTTTATTCTACATCACTCAGAAAATACTGTTCTACTTCTTTAAAGTAATGCACAATCGGCACATCCATATCAGAAACCGGTCTTCTTTCATGACAATACCACACTGGTTTCATACCAGCTCTCAGGACACCACTGAGATCTGTAAAAAAGGTATCTCCAACCATCGCCACTTTCTCAGGTACCAGACGCAGTCTTTCACAGGCAATCTTAAAAATACGTAGGTCCGGTTTCTGGATTTCATAATCTCCTGACACTATCACTTCATCAAAATACTGTTCAAGGTGTAAAGCCGAAATCTTTTTATGCTGGGATTGAGAAAAACCATTGGACAATATACCAAGTGTATATCTTTCATGCAGTTTCTCCAATACCTCATACGCATCCTTTGAAACTACCTGAAACTCGTCAAAATGATCATACCAGCAGATTCTCCAGTATGAAACATCCAGATCTTCAAACCATTCCTGCTTCATTTTTTCCAGTACATACGCTTTATCACTGTGACCGAACTCATCCCATATCATACACTTCTGTACCATTTCTTCTACATCCAATTCTGTCTTTTCCTTCTTAGTCAAAGTACAGATCATCCATTGATACATGCGGTATGCAGAAATATATCTTCTGGTTAATACACCATCAAAATCAAATACTATTCCCTTAATCATGTCATTATATTACTACAGTCATGTGAACCTCCCCACTTTAACAGATGTAAGACATCATGTTTGAAGATGGGGCTTCTAAGCTAAACTAATCATAATGACTCAATTTAACCTGTGGCATGTCCACAATACCGCTATTTCCTTGCTTTAC
>CAKVLT010000039.1 GCA_934757945.1 uncultured Bulleidia sp.
TCTTTGCGGCTTTTTTAGCCGGAATCAGCCCAGACAGAACTGTCAGAGCTGTACTTAACAGAATCAGTCCCAGTGCATTGGTCGCCGGAAGTGAGGCGTTGATTTTTGTGTTATCGGCAATCATATGCACGATCATATTTGTTGGAATTAATAACAGATTGGCTAATCCTACTCCAAATACACCTGCAAGGCTGCCGGTAATCACAGTTTCTGCGTTAAATACCTGTGTGATGTTGTGCTTGGAAGCTCCAAGTGCACGTAATACACCAATTTCCTTTCTTCTTTCCAGTACGGAGATATAGGTGATAACCCCAATCATAATGGAGGAAACAACCAGAGAAATACCTACAAAGGCTATCAGAACATAACTTAAGGTATTGACAATGGTGGTAACTGAAGAAAGCATCGTTGCGACAAGGTCTGTATAGATAATCACTTTTTCTTTCTGATCTGTATCTTTCATCTTCTGGTTGTAGCTGCTTAACGTGGAATTGATGGTTTCTTTTGTGTTGAAATCTTTTGGATAGATATCAATTTCTGAAGGTGTGTCTTCATCTGCATAGCCCAATGTACTTAAATTGGAGGCGTAAGAAGAGGAGGAAGCACCGGCAAAAGAAGTCATCATATCCTGTAGGTCTTCTGCGGTCATATTCATCTGGAAGGCATTGGTAAATGCCTGAGGATCAATATTGAATGCAGAACTCATCATATCTGAAATGGCAGAAGTCATTGAGCCCATGATATAGGACATGGATGAGGATAACTGGGAAGAGAAAGAGTCTGTAAAGGACATCATCTTTGTCTGTAACAGTGCAGTGAAAGAAGAAGCGATTGGTCCGGTGACATTAGTTTCGATGTATTTGTTAATGACAGGGGACTGTGTATCCAGATATATCTGCAATTGCTTTGTGACATCTTCAGGAGTGGTTAACTGATTCTGCTGAGCATAGATTTTATATCCTTCGGATAAGTCTGTGGCTAATTGCTGCAGATCTTCTGGGGAAATGGATATATCCAGAATTTTCTGCAGGATGATATTACTCTGATTTTTGAAGAAGTTTTTTCCCTGTTCACTGTTCAGGTATTCTTCTATGTGATCCTGATATTCCGTATTTGAAATATTATTGGCCAGTAACCAGTCGTTATAGTCCTGAAGAAATGCTTTGGCAATTTCCTGTAATCCTTCAGGAGTTAATTCCTGTGGCAGCTGATCAGCAAGTTTATTCTGGATGAAATCTTTCAGAATGGTTTGAGCATTGGAAGAAGGATCCATCATGTATTGCTGTAAGCCTGTGATATACAGGTTGAGCACTTTGGAGTTATTTTCATCTTCCATAAATCCTTTATACAGTGTTTGTAACAGTTCACTGAGGTTTTCCTGAGTGATGGTTACATCTTTAGTTAATGCCATCAGATCATCACTTGTAAAGGAAGGTAATGTATTGGAGAGAATGTTCATATCCAATATTTTTGAAGTATCAATATCCATGGCTGGAAAATTTGCTGAGTTCATACTGAAGGCATTTGCAAAAGCATTGGAATCAAAGGAAAACAGATTGTCCAGATTGAAACTGCTCGTCTGTTTTTCTTCGCTGAAGGCAGTGCCTGTAAAGATATTGATGGAACTGTCTGCTAACTGTGCTTTGACTACATCGCTGTTTTTGCTTCTTTCCATTAATGCTTTTGTAAGCTTTGAAGAATAGCCGATACCAGTGGATAACATGGCACTGTTTGAAGACTCTGATGGTCTTGCGATACCTGTAATCTTTAAAGGGATGGCAGAATTCATCAAAGAAGAGATATAGGTGCTGTTATCTTCATGACTTGTATAGATTTTCTGATTTTCATCGTAAGAATAGTAATCACTGCTGCTGAGAACTTTAAATTCTCTGTTTAAAAAATCAGAATAAGTATATGTAGTATTGTCTTCTTTTATCTGATAGGTTTTATTCTGTCTCATCGCATTCATCATGCCTGTCATTTCATTTCTGTCTCTTAGCCCCAGGGCATAGAGAAGCGTATCTGGGACAGAACCTCCGGAAGACAGTATCAGTACTGCTTCATTTTCATTTTCAGGCCAGTGACCTTCTTCCAGGGTATATTGAGAAGTATACAACTCTGCATCTGAAGGTAATGCAAAGAAACTGGATGAAGAGGAAGAGGAAGTTCCCATCATGCTGGACATGGAGGTGTAGTTATAGAAATTGGAGGGAGATACTTTATGTACGCCATCGCTTTCCTCCTGAAAAATCTGTGGAGTGATGTCATAGATGTATTCTATGGAACGGGCAGATTGATCTATATTGGATTCTTCACTTTGAAGATATGCTTTTAATGATTTCAGATCATTGGTATTCATACCTTTGAACATGGAAGAGATAGTATCCACCACTGTAATCGTAGTATCTGTTTTTTCTTCTTTTGCCTGCTGTTTATCTTTCTGTACCTGTCCTGAGACATTAGACATCATACTGCTCATATCAAAGCCGACAGAAGTAATCTGTAACGGGTACTCACTCATGGCTTCTTTTTCGGTGTCATTGATATATGCATTGACACCTGTACTTAAGGCCATGATCAATCCGATACCGATAATACCAATCGATCCTGCAATAGCAACCAGTAAAGTTCTGGTCAGTTTGGTTCTTAAGTTATTAAAGGATAAAGATAATGCGGTAAGAAAAGACATGGAGCTTTTTCCTGTTTTTTCTGTTTTTACCGGCGTATCTTCTTTGATGATGTACGGATTGGTATCTTCCAGTATTTTTCCGTCTTTGATTGTAACAATACGTGTGGCGTATTGTCTTGCAAGATCAGGGTTATGTGTAACCATGACCACCAGTCTGTCTTTTGCGACTTCTTTTAATAGATCCATAACCTGTACGCTGGTTTCTGAATCCAGAGCACCGGTAGGTTCATCTGCTAAGACAATATCCGGATCATTGACAAGAGCTCTTGCGATGGCAACTCGCTGCATCTGACCACCGGACATCTGGGCTGGTTTTTTGTGCATCTGTTCTTGAAGACCTACGGATTTCAATGCCTGCATGGCCCTTTGCTTTTTCTCACTTCCGGATATGCCTGAAATGGTTAAGGCAAGTTCTACGTTAGCAAGGACGGATTGATGAGGAATCAGGTTGTAGGACTGAAAGACAAATCCTATTGTGTGGTTACGATAGTAATCCCAGTCTGAATCTGAATACTTTTTTGTGGTGACGGAATTGATAATCAGTTCACCTGAATCATATTTATCCAGACCACCGATTACATTTAATAAGGTTGTTTTACCAGAACCGCTTGGTCCGAGTATGGCAACGAATTCGTTATCTCTGAAGTTGACACTGACATCATTTAATGCCTGCTGTACCAAGGCTCCTGTTTTGTACTGTTTCTTTATATTTTTTATCTGTAACATGTGCTTATTCTGATACGTATCTTTTGATTTGTAAAGGTAATTGCATACAAAAAAGGGCCAAGTGTATAGTATTACGCTTGATCCTTATCAGTAGAAATTGCCGGATAGGCATTATCGAGAACAGATTTTGAAGGTTTGAGGGATTCATCAGACCAGCTGTCCAGATATAGTGCATAGAATTCATCAAATGTCAGTTTTGAAGCTGTGATTTCCTGAGCCAGCTGTTTGCCGACATAACGAAAATGGTCAGTTTCTGCTGTAAAGCCTGTTAAGTATTCTTTGCCCTCAGGATATCTTTCAATAAATCCGTAGGTACTGCAGTTTTGTAATGCCCATTGTCCGCTAGTGGTGGTTTCAAAATCTTCACTTTCCTGACCTACCACTGCTACATTGACAGATAAACCTGTCTGATGTTCACTGGCACCTGGTTTTGCGGCATGTGTCAGAGCATACTCCTCACCGCTATATAAGGACAGACTGTTGTAGGCACTTTGCTGATCTTCATAAGAACGATATCCCAGTACTGCATAGATACGGACACCGTTACTGCTTGCATTTGTGGCAAAAGCGGTAAAGCTTTCTGCAGCTTCTTTTCTTAGCTGTAAGCCATCTACAGAAAAGTTGGAATCTATTTCTGTTAGATCTGAAGGAACATAGGATTCCGGTACCAGTTTGTTTTTGGTGACTAGTGCTGTCAAATCTTCAGCGTTGGAAATATCTTTAGCTTTTTCGTAGTAGGTGACATAGCTGTTGGTTAAAGAGAAGCTATCTTGAGAGTTATGATCTCTGTTGGCTTTGCAGTCATCGATATAAACGTTTTCATTGTACTGATAGTCAAATATCAGTAATGGAATGATTTCAAAGTCCTCAAGATTTTTGAACAGGTTCTGAATCTGATCTGTTTCATAACCTTTATCTTCCAGTCTTGCATAGAGAAGGAAATCTTCATCAGTCAGAGTTCTGTTTCCATCTACTGCAAGATATAAAGGAAGG
Source organism: uncultured Bulleidia sp. (assembly GCA_934757945.1). Lineage (GTDB taxonomy): Bacteria > Bacillota_I > Bacilli_A > Erysipelotrichales > Erysipelotrichaceae > Bulleidia. The sequence goes on from CAKVLT010000039.1 coordinate 4,409, forward strand.
TAATCAGTGTTGAGGGTCTTATCCAGCAGTGCTTTGGCTAAAGCCTCTGAATAATACGCATTATTTAAAATGGTTTTTGTTAATTTCAGTTCTTTGATTTCTGTGATTTCTGATTTGTTGTATCCGAGCTTCTTTAGTTTTGAATTGGTGATCTGAGGCGGTACCAGCCATATACCCAGTAACAGAAGGATAATGGCAAGACCACCGAAGATAACAGGTTTTCTTAGACGTCTTCTTGGTCTTTTTCTGTTGGCAATAAAATCAGGAACCAGTACATTCCAGTTGATTTTATATCTTCTTCTTTTCTTTTTCTTAGCCATATTGTCTCACCTCAAATCCATTCCATGGTTCTTTTGGAAAATCTGTTACTGTGACAGGTTGTTTTGTAGTAGGATGTGGAAATGTCAGTCTTACAGCCCATAAAGCAATCTGACCTTTCTTTGCATGCGGATTATACCTTTGATCATTATATAAAGGATACCCTCTTGAGGAAAACTGTACACGAATCTGATGTGGTCTTCCTGTTTCAAGATGAATATGTACAAGAGAAAGGTTGCCTTTTGTGCTTAATACTTTATAGCGCAGTCTTGCAAATTTACCATGAGCTTTATCAGTGACTTTAACAAGATTAGTCTTTGAATTCTTCTCCAGGTAATCTTCTAATATTCCCTGCTTGCCAGGATTCCCCTCTACCACTGCAAAGTATTCTTTTTCCACCATGTGTGTTCGTATGGATTCAGACAAACGTGAAGCAGCCTTGGAGGTTTTGGCAAATACCATACATCCTCCGACAGGTCTGTCCAGCCTGTGTACAAGCGCCAGCCACACATTACCAGGTTTCTGATATTTTTCCTTGATATAGGATTTGCACATTTCCAGCATGTCGATGTCTTTTGTGGAATCTGCCTGTACAGGAATGTTGACGGGTTTCTCCACACATAAGACATGATTGTCTTCATATAATATTTTTAGCATTTATTTTCTTTCCCAGCGTCCGTAGATACCGCACGGTAACAGCAGATTTCTGTTTTGTAAAGGAATGGCAATTTCACCTGTTTCCACTTTTCCGTTTGGATGAGCAGGCAATACCATTGTTTTTAACAAGTTATCCAGAACTGTAGAGGAAAAGCCTGTGGTATACGAATTAATCAGATAAAATAACGCATTATCATCCAGGATTTCCGTTGTAGCTTTAATCAGTGCGGTGATTTCTTTTTCGAATTTCCACATTTCTCCGTTTGGACCTCTGCCGTAACTTGGCGGATCCATCAGGATACCATGGTAGGTATGACCTCTTCTTTTTTCTCTTTCAACAAACTTTAAGCAGTCATCTACGATAAAGCGAATCTTGTTTTCTGTAAGAGAAGATAAATCTCTGTTTTCTTTTGCCCATTGTACCATCCCTTTAGAAGCGTCTACGTGGACAACTTCTGCTGCACCTGCTTTGGAGCATGCCATGGTAGCACATCCTGTGTAGGCAAATAAATTGAGTACGCGAATCTCTTCGTCTTTATGTGCAGAAATCAGATTGGTCATCCAGTCCCAGTTGACTGCCTGTTCCGGGAAAATGCCTGTATGTTTAAATCCTGTAGGGGATACTTTGAAAGTCAGCCCCTTATAGTCAATTGTCCAGGATTCTGGAAGTTTCTTTTTATATTCCCATGATCCTCCACCGGATTTGGATCTGTGGTAATGGGCATCTACTGCATTCCAAGCGGATTTTTTATCTTTAGGCCAGATAGCCTGAGGGTCAGGTCTTCTGAGTGTAATGCCTTTCCAAATTTCCAATTTTTCTCCATCACCAGCATCTAAACACTGGTAATCTTTCCAATCACTAGCGGTATATATCATGTAAAGTCTCCTATGTATGTATCCTATTATAATGTATTTTGTGAAGCAATGCGAAGAAGTCCCATTAGTTTTCTTCAACACATGGTATAATTTCTACTGCTGTTATCAGGAGGGACGTTTCATGGTAGATCTGAAATCATTAAATGCACATCAAAAAGAAGCTGTGGAAACATCAGCCAAATACGTACGTATCATTGCCGGAGCAGGTTCCGGTAAAACAAGGGTACTGACAACACGTATTGTACATCTTATTGAAGATGTGCATGTTTTTCCGTCTAAAATACTGGCAATTACTTTTACCAATAAAGCTGCCAAGGAAATGAAGGAACGTGTTTCCAAAATGTTAAGAGAAGGAAGTGCGTCGCCTTTTGTCTCTACTATTCATTCTTTATGCGTAAGATTATTAAGAGAGGATATTCATGTGTCCGGATGGCCCAGAAACTTTACTATCATGGACACAGAAGATCAAAAGGTAATATTGAAAGAAGCCTATAAGAAATATGAGGTGGATATCTCCAAGGTATCCTATTCCTCCATGCTGAACTTTATTTCTGTATGTAAAGTGGAAAAAGCTACCCCTCAGCAGGCACTTGTGTTTGCGGGTATCGATGAGGTGGCACAGAAGAAGGTAAATATTTATCTGTATTATCTCCAAAGACAACAGGAGATATATGCCCTGGATTTTGATGATCTGATTTTAAAGACTGTGGATATTTTCAAAGCGTATCCTGAAGTTCTTTCCAAATGGCAAAGAAGATTTTCACATATTCTGGTGGATGAGTTTCAGGATATCGATAAAACACAATATACTTTAATCAGACTTCTGACTGGAAATGATAATGATTTACTGGTGGTGGGGGATCCTGATCAGACTATTTATACATGGCGTGGTGCGGATGTGAATATTATCATGCACTTTGAAAAAGACTTTCCTTCCAGTAAGACTATCATTCTGAATCAGAACTATCGTTCTACAGACTGTATTTTAAATGGAGCCAACGGGTTGATTAAACATAATAAAAATCGTATTGATAAGGAATTATTTACAGAAGATTCTTCTGAAGTCAAAATAACACATTATTCTGCAGTGGCAGATGAATATGAAGCCGCATGGCTTGCGGAAACCATTCTGCAGTTACACAGGCAAGGAAAAGCCTATAAGGATATGGCAGTGCTGTACAGATCCAACTATTTGTCCCGTTCTTTGGAAAAAGGACTGAGAGATGCACGTATTCCTTATGTTATCTATGGGGGCCTCAGATTCTTTGACAGACAGGAAATTAAAGATGGTATCTGTTATCTGAGAATGTGTGTGACTTCAGATGATTTAGCCTTTAACAGAATTATTAATGTGCCAAAAAGAGGTGTGGGGTCTAAAACTCTGGATTCTATCAGAGCTATTGCGGACGAAGAACACACAACCATGTATGAAGTGCTGAAAACACATGTCTTTAAAGGTAAAGCCGGAGAACAGTTGCATAAGTTTGTACAGATGGTAGAAAGATGGAAATCTATTCTTCAAGAGGAGGATGCGGATTACGTCAGACTGTTTGAGAAGATTCTGGAAGATTCCGGATACAGAGATATGTTAATGGAAAGTAAGGAAACAGAAAGAATCGAAAACTTAAAAGAACTCATGGATGATATTCGTGAATACTTTGAAGATAATCCTGATCAGACTCTGGAAGAATATTTGCAGGAAGTCACACTTTTGACAGACAGAGAACAGGTATTGCAGTCAGACTTTGTACAGTTGATGACTGTACATGCCTCAAAGGGACTGGAGTTTGATACTGTCTTTGTGACAGATCTCAATGAAGGTATCTTCCCGAATGAAAGAGCTTTGCAGGACAGTCACGATGGTGTGGAAGAAGAAAGAAGACTTGCTTATGTTGCCTTTACACGTGCAAGAAAGAAACTGTATCTTCTGGATGCAGGTGGATTCTCCTTTATCTTACAAAGAGTGCGTAAACCATCTCGCTTTATCAGAGAAATCGATGAAGAGTATATTGAACATCTGGGCAGTCAGCTACAGCAATTACAGGAAAGAAGAGAGTCTTCTTTTATACAGCCTGACGAAGAACCGCTGTTTATTAAAAAGAAGAAATTGCCTGCAGAAAAAGGGGCCAAACTGAAGAAAGGCGATCTTGTTGTACATGCAATGTTTGGAGAAGGTATCGTTATCTCTGTGGAAAAAGATCTGGTCAATGTAGCATTTGACAGAAAATATGGGGTAAAGAAACTGAAGAGTTCTTTTCTTAAGAGAAAAGAGGAGTTGAGAAGCTGATGGCACAGACAATATTAGAAGAAATGGAGCAGATTATTCAACAGCTGAATGAAGCGGCGGATGCCTACTACAATGGTCAAAATGAAAAGATGACTGACTATGAGTGGGATGCGTTATTTGATAAGTTGAAGCAAATGGAAGAAGATACAGGCGTGGTTCTGGATGGTTCTCCAACCAGTAAGGTATCCAGTGACAGCGTTCCTGGTGAAAAAGAGGCCCATGAATACAGTGCTCTGTCTCTTGCAAAAACAAAAAAAATAGAAGACCTTGTGAAATGGAGTGAAGGGAAAGAAGTATGGATTTCCTGGAAGCTGGATGGATTAACACTGGTTGTGACTTATGATAATGGTAAATTAACCAAAGTGGTCACGCGTGGTGATGGGCATATCGGCACCAATATCACCCATCTTTCCAAAGCCATTGAAGGTATTCCTCAGTTCATAGACTATAAGGGTCATCTTGTCTTAAGAGGAGAAGCTTTGATTTCCTATGCTGATTTTGAAAGATTTGTTATGGAATCAGGAGAAGAGTATGCCAATCCCAGAAATCTGGCCTCGGGTTCTCTGACATTAAAAAATCTTGAAGAATTAAAGAAAAGAAAGCTGCACTGGATTGCGTTTACTCTTGTGCATTGTGATGAGACATACACTTCCTGGGGAGAACAGATGGATTTTCTTGCAGGATTAGGTTTTCAAATTGTAGAACATGAAAAGGTGGAACATCCTGATCTTATGCATTTACAGGAAGTGATTGATCAATGGACTAAAAATGTTACCGATAATGTCAATCCATATCCTGTGGATGGGCTTGTCTTAGACTATGAAGATGTGATTTACGCACAGGGTGGCAGTGTGACAGGACATCATGCGACACGTTCCGGGTATGCTTTTAAATGGGCGGATGAATCCGCAGATACCACATTGGAGTCTGTAGAATGGTCCTGTGCGGCAAGTACAATTACACCAGTAGCTATTTTCACGCCTGTAGAGCTGGAAGGGACTGTTGTTAAAAGAGCGTCTTTATGTAATATCAGTGAGTGTGAAAGACTGGGGATTGGTGAAGAAGGAACTCAGATTTCTGTCATCAAAGCCAATAAGATCATTCCGAAGGTAATTGCAGTAAAAAAGACAGAAGGGGTTTTACATATTCCTGATATCTGCCCAGTGTGCGGTACAAAGACTGAAATCCATATCTCTGAAGTTTCCGGTACAAAGACATTACGTTGTACAAATCCTGACTGTGATGCAAAAAAATTAAGAAAGTATGCAAGATTTGTGTCCAAGGGCGGAGTGGATATGGATGGAATTTCAGAGATGACACTGTCCAGATTTATCAATGAAGGCTGGATTCATACCTATGGGGATATTTATCGATTACTGGATCATCTGGAAGAAATTGCAGCTCTGGATGGGTTTGGAGAAAAATCTGCTTCTAATATGGAAGCTTCTATTCTTAAAGCTGTAAATGTGCCGGATACAAAGTTCCTCTTTGCTTTGAATATTCCTCTGATTGGTGTAGATGTGGCAAAAAAACTTCTGGCAAAATATCCTCTTGAGGAATTGATTTCTATCGCAAGAAATACACAGGACGATGCAGTATTTTCCTCTATTGATGGGATCGGACCTGAAAAATCCAGAGCATTTATTCAATGGATCAAAGATGAAAAGAATTACAATGCTTTAAGTGATGTGTTATCTCTTGTACATGTGGTAAGAAGTGTACAGGAGGCAAGTGGTTCTTTGTGTGAAGGAAAGACATTTGTGATTACCGGTGATGTGCACCACTATAAGAACAGAAACGAGTTAAAGGCCTATATTGAATCGCAAAAGGGAAAAGTGACAGGAAGTGTGTCAAAGTCTACAGATTATCTTATTAATAATGATATTACTTCTACTTCCAGTAAGAACAAGAAGGCCCGAGATCTGAATATTCCGATTATTTCTGAAGAACAGTTCATAGAACAGTTTGTCAGTCATTGAAAAAAACAGTCTGAAAAGGTAGAATGTAACGCGTATATGAGGTATTTCCGATGAATGAAATAAAAGATAGAACATATTTTAAAAAATTAGCACATCAGTTGATGTTTGATCTGTCTGATGAAGAAGCAGATTCTATCGTAGAAGAATTTACTTCTTTAGAAAAACAGATGAGCTTATTGGAAGCTATTGATACGGAAAATGTGGAAGAGATGATCTACCCGTTTGAAGAGGAAACTACATTCCTGAGAGACGATGTTGTCACAAATGTGATTTCTCAGGATGATGCTGTGGCAAATGTAACGAAGAAGATTGAAGGACACTTCATTCTTCCAAAGGTGGTGAAATAATGTTGATCAAGGAAATGGCAAAAGATCCTTCCAAGGCAATGGAAAGATGTAAAGAAGCATATGCAAAAGCTGAAAAAGTACAGTCTGCTTTAAATGCAATGATCACGTTTATTAATCCGGAAGAACAGGTGAATGCATTAGGCACAGCAGGTAAGTTCCTTGGTGTCCCTGTAGTCTTAAAAGATAATGTGTCCACAAAGGGAACATTAACTACAGCAGGTTCCAGAATCTTAAGTAACTACGTACCAGTTTATGATGCTGAAATCGTAACAAAACTGAAAAAAGAAGGTGCGGTGTTTATTGGTAAAGCCTCCATGGATGAACTTGCGATGGGTGGAACCAACACAACATGTTATACAGGTAATGCACATAATCCATGGAATACTGACAGAATGACAGGTGGATCTTCCGGAGGAAGTGCTGCCCTGGTTGCCAGTGGTGTAGTACCTATGGCTATCGGTTCTGATACAGGTGACTCTGTCAGAAAACCTGCTGCGTTTAATGGCGTTGTGGGTGTGAAACCAACCTATGGAAGAATTTCCCGTTACGGTATTATTCCATATGCTTCCAGTCTGGATCATGTAGGGTATTTTACAGGTAATGTGGAAGATGCATGCCTTACTCTTGAAGTACTTGCAGGAAGAGATGAAAGAGATATGACTTCTTCTTTCAGACCTGTAGAAGAGTACAGTACAAACCTCAACAGTGATATGCATGGTAAGAAAATTGCCATTATCAGTAATGTCATTGACGGTATAGAAAAGCAGGAAACAAAAGATGCCTTCTATGCAGTGGTTGACAAACTGCGTGCAAGAGGAGCAGTTGTAGAAGAATACAGCTTTAATGAAGATCTTATGAAAGCGATTCTTCCAACATACTTTATTATTGCTAACTGTGAAGCCACTTCTAACCATTCTAATCTAGATGGTATTCGCTTTGGTGTAAGAGAAGATGGTGCGGATTTGCAGGAAATCATGACAAATTCCCGTACAAAGGGATTTGGACCATTGATCAGAAGAAGATTTGTTATTGGTTCTTATGGATTATTTGAAGAAAACCAGGAAAAGATTTTCCGCAAGGCACAGAAAGTCAGAAGAGTGATTGTGGATGCAATGAAGGATTGCTTTAAAGAGTATGATGCCATCATTGCCCCTGCAAGTGGAGATATTGCACCACTGCTTGAAGGAAATACTGTAGAAACTTTAAGTGATGAACATATGGTTGCTGAAAACTATATGGCAATGGCAAACTTCTCAGGTGGTCCATCCATGACAGTTCCGATGGGATTTAAGGAAGGATGTCCACTTGGATTAAACATTACATGTAATGCATGGAATGAACAGACAATGTTTGATATTGCCAAGGCAATTGAAGAAGAAACAGGTCTGAAAGATCTTCATGCGGAGGTGAAATAATGGAATACGATGTAACGATTGGTATTGAAATTCACTGCCAACTTAAAACAGCAACAAAGATGTTCTCAGGTGCACCAACTTCTTTCGGAAGAAAGGCAAATACCTGTGTAAATGAAATTGACCTTGGTCATCCAGGAACTTTGCCGGAAGTAAACAGAGAAGCAGTTGCCAAAGCTATCATGGCCTGCACTGCTTTTCATATGGATATTGATACACTGGTGAAGTTTGATCGTAAAAACTACTATTACAGCGACCTGGCGAAAGGTTTCCAGATTACACAGCAGTTCCATCCGATTGGAAAGAACGGCTATGTGGAAATTGATACACCAGAAGGTAAAAAGCAGATTCGTATTGAACGTATTCACATGGAAGAAGATACTGCAAAACAGTACCATTTATCCAAGATGTCTCTGCTGGACTTTAACCGTGCCGGTACGCCATTGATTGAAATTGTATCCAAACCTGACATGAAGAATGGGCAGGAAGCTGAGGCTTATGTTGAAGCCTTAAGACAGACACTGTATTACATTGGTGTTTCTGATTGTCGTATGGAAGAAGGTTCCATGCGCTGTGACGTTAACGTCTCTATTGCGCCAAAGGGCGCTGATCATCTGGGCGTGAAGAATGAAATCAAGAACCTGAACTCCATTTCCAATGTTGGTAAAGCAGTGGACTATGAAGTAGAAAGACAGAAGAAAGTTCTTGAAGCAGGTGATGTTGTTCACCAGGAAACAAGACGTTTTGATGAAAAAACACAGACTACGATCATGATGCGTAGAAAAGAGGGAAATGTGGACTATAAGTTCTTCCCTGAACCTAATATTTTCCCAATCAGACTGGATGCAGAATGGGTAAAAAATATTCAGGATTCCATGCCTGAATTACCTGAAGAAAGAAAAGCAAGATATACCAGGGAATTTGGTTTATCCGAGCATGATATTCATATTCTGATTGCTAATAAGGAAATGTCTGAATTCTTTGAGGCTACTACAAAGATTGCTAAGAATCCAAAGAGTGTATGTAACTGGCTGTTATCAGATATCAGTGCATGGTTGAATAAGCATGAAACAGGCATCAATGACTGTAAACTGACTCCGGAAAATCTGGCAAAACTGATTGCTCTGGTAGAAGATGGAAAAGTGTCTAATGCGCAGGCAAGACAGCTTGTAGATGATGTGATGGATGGAAAAGACCCTGAAACATCAGCAGAAGAAAAGGGATTAAAACAGGTATCTGATACAGGTGCTTTACAGGTACTTGTAGATGAGGTTCTTGACAGCAATCCTCAGGCAATTGAAGATTTCCGTAATGGTAAACAAAGAGCTGTAGGCTTCCTGGTAGGTCAGGTAATGAAGAAGTCTAAAGGACAGGCAAATCCATCCATGGCTACTTCACTTCTTAAGGATTCTTTAAATAAACGCATCTGATTCTTCCTTTATGGTAAAATGAAGAAGGAAAGCATACAATAGTATCGGAGAAATATTTATGACAAAGAAAACAAAGGATATACAAAACGTAAAGAAGTCGCATCATTCCCGTCGTACAATTGCTGCATTCTGGATATGCTTACTTCTTGTATTTGCACCAATTGTAATATTGGGATGGATGCTGGTCTCTACATATATGGATACAGGCTCTCCTGTATTCGGACATAGATATGATGGTGATCTGGATCCGGCAATTACCAAGGAAAATATCAGCACTATTGAAGACAGTGTTTCAAGCATTGAAGGTATCGAATCTGATTTTACAAATCTGAGTTCTGCTACATTACGTATTTATGCAAAAGTGGCAGATGATGCTACAACAGATGTGGCTACAGCAAAAGCACAGGAAATTTATACTGCAGTTTCTGCAGTATTAGATCCATCCGTGTACTTTACCAAGGCAGATGGAAAAAAGATGTATGATCTGGAAATTCATGTCTATAATCTGGACGAGGATCAGGACAGAACAGCAGACAACTTTGTCTATGTGATTGAAACGAAGACTTCCAATATGAGTGAACCTTCAGCCCAGACAGTTTCTGAAGCAAGATTCCCTGAACTGGCGCAGAGATTGCGTGATGATGTTGCGGCAAGAAAAGCGGCAGAAGAGGCAGCAGCCCAGGCTACTCCTACTCCTGAAGCATCAGCTGCTCCAACAGAACAGAGTGAAGAATAAGAAAAAAGAGGCGTATACCTCTTTTTTTCGAAAGTGAGAATGTATGAAAAAGAATGAAATATATACTGTGGAATGCACAGGGTATAACGAAGACGGTGCCGGAGTAGTAAGAATCGATAATATTGTATTTTTTGTGCCTGGTCTTCTATATAAGGAAGTGGCGGAAATTGGAATTACTGCCTTAAAGAAGAATTATGGATATGCAAGAATTGTTCGCATTCTTGAAAAAAGTCCTAACAGAGTAGAACCGGTCTGTTCCGTAAATAAATTATGTGGAGGATGTCAGCTTCTGCATATGAACAGAAAAGAACAGAATTATTACAAGGAAGAAAAAGTAAAACAGTGTTTCAGAAGTAACGCAGGTATGGAAATTGAAACA
>CAKVLT010000040.1 GCA_934757945.1 uncultured Bulleidia sp.
ACATCCTCATCCTGCAGATCTTTTCCAATGGCTGTGATTTTACCATTTTCAAATTGAATGTCTGCCACATAAGGTTCTTTATGTACCACATCATGAATCACTCCGTTTTTAATTACTGTCATATTTGTCCTCCAATTGATTTCATTATATCCAAAGCCACTGTCAAATCCCTCCATATACTCTGTAAATCTTCCGGTTCTTTATCTCTTCTTATGAAAATATAAAAAAAAGAATCTCTCAGGATTCTTTCTGACTTAAGATATATTCTGTATGTATTTTTGTCACAAGACATTGAATGACTTCATTCATCATATTCTGCTGAAAATTATCATGTGGAAATACAGGTAATGGTTGTTTTTCAAAACAAGCATTTAAAGATTCTTCAAATCTGTCCATAAACAGATTATATGCACGCACTACATCACTGTGCTTCATGCTTGTCTGCATATAAATCAGTTCGGAAATCTGATTCAGAGAATAAGCTCTTTTAGATATAGTCACAATCATGAAGTAAGCAATGTGATATCTTGTATAGTGTTTTTTCAGAGGACGTGGTACCATCTCTGTTTTTACATAGTTATTGATCATGGCATTAGTTATAAACTTTTCGTCATTGTAGTATGTCTGTTTCAGATGTTCATACAGATATGTAATGACCTGATCCATATATAAATCCATTTCTGGCAGTTCGTCCCATCTCGGAAATTTAAACATGGATATACTATAACATCGTTACGATTATTTTACAATCTAATATTTATTACCAGATGTATTGACATTCAATACTTATGTGAGTACTCTAGTAACGGAGATATAAAAATATGATAAAAATAGTTACAGACACTTCTACCCTTTTCTCTGCAGAGGAGGGACTTAAAATCGGTTTACACGTAGTACCATTAAACATTACGATAGATGACAGCTCTTACAGAGATCTGGAGGATATTACTTCTGAAGAGTTACTGGAGAAGATTGCTCAGCATCATATTCCAAGAACTTCTCAACCTTCCATCGGTGAAAAGATTGATCTTTACAACGAATTAAGTCAGGACAACGAAGTGATTGATATTACACTTGCTTCAGGATTAAGCGGCACATATCACACAGCTTTGATGGCAAAAGAATCCAGTGAGCATCCTGAAAGAATTCATATTGTGGATGCCTTTACTTTATGCGGTCCTCATAGGCAAATGGCTTTAAAAGCACTGGAAATGGCAAATAACGGCGCAGCTGCTGAAGAAATTATCGCCTATCTGGAGGATAAAAAACAGAAAGAAACTTCCTTTTTGATTCCTCTGGACTTCCAGTTCCTTCTTAGAGGTGGACGTATTAATGGTGTTGCAGCAAAACTGGGCGGTTTACTGAAACTGATACCTGTCATGAAAAAAGGTGAAAATGGAAAAGGTCTTGATAAATTCACAGTGGCACGCACTATGAAAAAAGCCATATCTTCTATCATAGAGGACATGCAGAACTGTGGTGTTACCAGTGATTACAATTTCTATATTTCCCATGCGGAAAATATAGAGCTTGCAGAAAAAATCAAAGAAAAACTGACAGAAAGCTTTGCCGGTGCTTCTATTGAAATTTACGATTTATCCCCTTCCTTTATTACGCAGGGAGGTCCGGGATGTGTTGCCATTCAGGCAATAGAGAAATAAAACCAGGGTCATGGAATTCCATGACCCTTTTACTTTCCTGATATTTTGCAACAGGCAGATTAACGATTAATGGAGGAAGCCATGGTATGATAGGTCCATCTTCTTCCACGAATGGCAATACTTAAAGTCATAATATTTTCAGGCAAAGCCATTCCGCACCATCCTGCATCACCGATATGTTGAATATCCACACCACACCTCTTGTTTACAATGGCAATTTCTCTGACTGTTTCAGCATCTGAGCCTTCCTGACTTGTACCAATAGCAGAAAGAGCAAGCGCATTATGCGCATGGATATACTCACAGGCTTCTGTAATCGTTGCCTCGGATAATCCCGGAACAGTATTGACTGCAGGCATCAGGATAACATCTGCCCCTGCATCAATAAATTCCTTCACAGCCTGTAAATCCACTACAGGTTCATTGACACCGGCACCATGCATTTTCCCGGCAATAATCAGACCATGGAAATATTTCTTAGCTTCCACAATTGCCTCTTTTATAGAGTGATTGGATACACCTACACCAGGATTTCCTGTCAGACATATAAAATCAAGCTGTAATTCCTGTGCCTTTTTGAAAGTTTCTGGTGTTGCCTGCCTTCCTGCGGCAATGATGTGTCTTTCTTCCAGCATATCCGCTTTCAGATCTACCGGTTCCAGATTACATCCCACAGGACGTCCAACCAGTTTCCTTAATGTCTGTACAGGATGCTTGCATGATGGAAGTCCCTGGATAACAGGATTGTTGCAGTCAAATCCATTCAGTAATACCATATCACTCCCAAAAGAAACTGCCAGTTCCGCATTGGTCAGATCTCCTAATAATGGTGACATGCTCACAACGGTTTCCGTCATAACCACTCTTCCCTCACATGCAAGAATGGACTGTTTTAGTTCTTCTCCATTCATGGCAAGCATTTCACTTGTTGTACAATTTAATAGTCTTTTCATTTCACTGTTTCCTTTTTAGTTTTTGGTGCTCTCTTTGCATAATTGAAGCGGAATACGGCAATTCCATATGGAGGTAACGGATATTCCACTCTGTATGGTTTTCCGTCACATTCACCTTTTTTCGCTGTAAATACACGTTTTTTATCAGACTGTGTACCAACAGCTCCATCCTGGTCCAATACAAGAGTATATTTACCGGATACAGGAGCTCCGACCATATAGTCACTTCTTTCCACAGGTGTAAAGTTCAGAACAAACAGAAGACTGTCTTTACCAGTTTCGTCTTTTCTTATGAAAGAGAAAATACTTCTGTCCGCATCATCTGCGTTAACCCACTCAAATCCTTCCCAGCTGTCATCCAGACGGTACAGTGCCGGATATCTGGTGTACATATGCAATAAGTCTCTGACAAATTCCAGAAGATTATGGTTCAGCGGATGGTCACATTCCTCCCAGCTTAACTGTACTTTTTCATCCCATTCATGTGCCTGCCCAAAATCCTGTCCCATAAACAGCAGTTTCTTGCCAGCATGGCCAGTCATGAAAGTATATCCTGCTTTCAGATTGGCAAATTTATCTACTTCGTATCCAGGCATCTTGTTAATCATGGAACACTTCAGATGTACCACTTCATCATGTGATAAGACGAGAATGAACTTTTCACTTGTGGCATAACTCATACCAAATGTCATCTTATTATGCGCATTCTTTCTGAAATAAGGATCCAGTTTCATATAATCCAGGAAATCGTGCATCCAGCCCATATTCCATTTATAAGTAAAGCCGAGGCCGTTATTTTCAGGACTTTCTGTAATACGAGGCCATGCGGTGGATTCTTCGGCAATAATGATAGTGCCGTCTTTTCTGCCTCTGATAACAGAATTGAGGTGTTTAAAGAATTCAATAGCATCCAGATTACCATTACCACCATCTTTGTTAGGAACCCATTCTCCTGCTTTTCTGCCATAATCCAGATATAACATAGAAGCAACGGCATCTACACGTAATCCGTCAATATGGAACTCTTCAAACCAGTACAGAGCGTTTCCAATCAGGAAGTTCTTTACTTCATTCTTACTGTAGTTAAAGATTTTTGTACCCCAGTCAGGATGTTCTCCAAGACGTGGATCTGGATGTTCATACAGTGGTTCTCCATCAAAATCTGCCAATGCAAAGGCATCTTTAGGGAAATGAGCAGGCACCCAGTCAAGAATGACACCGATATTATGTTTATGCAGATAATTAATCATCCACTGGAAATCTTCAGGTGTACCGTATCTGCTTGTAGGAGCGTAATAGCCTGTAACCTGATATCCCCAGGAACCATCAAATGGATGTTCAGCAATACCCATCAGTTCTACATGTGTATATCCCATCCAGTGAACATACTCTGCCAGCTGCACAGCGATATCTCTGTAATTCATAAAGCCATCTTCATTATCTTCCGATGGCTCCTGACGTTTCCATGAACCAAGGTGTAATTCATAAATGGACATTGGTTCTTTAAATGTGTTCTTTAAAGCACGCTGTTCCATCCATTTGGCATCAGACCACTTTGTATATTCCACTTTAGCTGTCTTACTTGCAGTACCTGGGCGTTTTTCAGCTGAGAATGCATATGGATCAGCTTTGAAGATGATTTCTCCTTTTGCAGTCTCTATGGCATACTTATAAATTTCTCCATAGCCCATACCTTCTACAAAGCCTTCAAAAATACCACTTGTCTCCAATGGTTTTAATACATTGACTCCTGCAGTCCAGTCATTTCTGTCACACACAAGAGATACCTTCTTTGCATGTGGTGCCCATACTGCAAAATGCATACCTTTTTTATTATGTACTTTCGCCATATGTGCTCCCAGTTTCTGATAGCACTTATAGTTTCTTCCTTCTCCAAATAAATATCTATCCATTTCCGTTATGAAAACAGGATCCTGGATTTCCTGAGATGATTTTTTTGCCATAATACCCTCCATGTACAATGATTGTTCAGATATTTTCCTACAAATAGGATACCACAATGGAAGCACTTACACAAAGAAAGCAAAAAGAAAACTAGACGATTGTCCAGTCATTCTTTACTGATGCCTTCTGTTTCAATCAGGAATTTCACAATGCCTTTCTGCCCTTCCTGAATACCTTTAAAATGCGTATATGCACCATCTTTTTCTTTTAACTGCTGTAGGGTATTCAACAATTTTTCATATGTACCACCTTTATCTGCAAGTGTGCTTAATCCTTCACTCTGTAACTGCAAAAGTGCTTCTGTAAAAGAGGAACTACCTGAAGTTAACTGTGTGCCGCCTTGTTTTAAATAAGTGATAAAAGATCGTAATTGCTGTGTCCCTTCCTGCATGGAACTACCCGCATCGCTAAGCTGAGTGATGGCCTGTGCAACACCTTGAATTTCCTGCGTTACTGTCTGAGTATCATCAGAAAGGAAAGATAAAGATGTCATCGTTTCCACAAGCTGTTGTAATGGTGAAATATCCACTTTCTGAATCTGTTCTTGCACTATATGCAGCACTTCCTCTTTTTCTGCATCTGTAAGATCTTTTAACTTTTCATCCGCCTCTAAAATCTCTTGCAAAGAGGACAAAGAGGAAACCACCTGTCCCAATACCTCAATGGAATTCTGTGCATTTTGCACGATAGTCTGTAAAGCAGCATTCCCTGCATCTGATGGAATACTTTGAGCAAGCTGACTGGTCATTTCCTTTAATGACGCAAGATTTTCACTCAGAGCATCTATACCGTCATACACCTTTGTATTGGCATCAAAATACTGATCAAGATATCCTGTATATTCCTGTATCCCTGCCTGCATGTCCTTTGAAGCATTAACCAGAGCATTTCCGGCACTTCCAAGTTCCTGTAAGGATTTTGTTGCATTCTTAAAATCAGTGAGATTCTCATCATCCAGCTCATCAAGCAGTCCATTTGTAAAAATCGTTTCTGTAAAATCGAGCTCAAAGTTCTCCACATCGCATTCAAAATACGCACTTTCAGAGATATCCAAATCTTTCAGCTCCTCTATGGAATCTGTTTCCAGCTGTTCTTTTAAATTCGGAAAGCCATACAATACCACACCTTTCATGGAAGATACTTCCATCAGTTTGCCATGGGATACTGTCACATCAGATACTATGTCCTGATCCAGGAAAACCACACTCATGGCAAGTACTGGTGCTTCAAGACTACTTGTATAGGAAAACTGTACTTTCAGATGACCACTTTTTCCTGCAAGATTTTCCGGAGTCATTTCCTCTCCATTCAAAAAATACTGTACCTTTACACTTACTGGTGGTTGTTGTGAGCTTTCTCCTTCATAGTGAATATCTTTACCATTACTTTGAAAATAGAGAATACCCTCCTGTACATCGTAACCTGTTTCCTCAGATTTTAATTTCACATTGGTCAGATTAGAAACATCTTTCACAACCCCCTTTTCCATGATGCCCGATAACACTACGGAATCTGTTACTTTTTCAACTGTACCATCTGCCTTTGCATTCACATAAACAGTCTCAGATTGTGTGGAGGGCACCGTGACAGGTTCATCAGTATAGGACCATACAGTTTCCTGTTCAGTGTCTTTTGTCTTCATAGGTGTTTCAGCACTGGCGCTGCATCCTGCAAGCATTGCCAAAACGCACATTATCATGATTTTTTTTTTCATATACGTATTCCTCACTCCACATTCTTTAAAGCTTCTTCCATCGGAATATGCGTAATCTTTACATACTCCAGAATTGCACATACCGCGTAACTTGTCATGCCGATGGCAAATAATTCCATATAGATAGTGGATGGCACCTCAAACAAAAGCCATCCGGACATAGACTCTTTAATCATGGACATCCATAATACTTGAATCATTTCATAACATAAGGGAATACTTATCAGAAGACACAACATCACCACAATACTGATAGCCGCAATATAAATCCCTGCTATTTCTTTGGAAGAATATCCAAGAATCTTAGTCATGGAAATAGACTGCGTATTCTTTTCTATAATCACCTTGCTCATCAGATACATGAGTACAATAAAAATTAGTACTGAAAACCCGTCAATCAGATACATAATACTGCCCATGGACACATCCAACTGTCTTGTAACTTTGGTCAGAGATTCTTCATTTACACATGTACCAATATATTCTTCAGGTATATCCTTGATTTCCTCATCCGAATAATAGCCTGCAAAGAAATCCGTTCCCAGATCAAACATCTCATTTAAAGTATCCATGTTCATATACAGGCAAAGGACTGTCTTATCGTCATATATATCATCTATGGTAAATGTATAGGTTTTGGAATCATATGGTTCTTTCAATATCAGCGTACTTCCTTTTCGCAAACCATATTTATCAGCAAGAAGATAAGAGGCATATACCTTCCCTTTTTCGAAGTTTTCATGAATATAGGCACTGTTTTCCTGAATACCGTAAATATTTACATCATCCTGTTTTACAGAAGGATCATATTCTGTTTTTAAAGCATACGCACTGAACTTTTCAGCGCCTTCAGTATCCGTTTCAATATCTTTTGCATACTGCATCAAAGCAAGATAGGATTCCAGTTTTCTATCCTCTCTTTGTAAAGAAGAAGGCATTGTCAGAATATATTGATACTCAGCCACCATATTCTTTTCAATTGTCGATTGATATCCATCAAGTACCTTCGGTAGCATCAATCCAAAAAATAACAGTAATGATGCAAACAGAATTCCCGTAAATAAAGCCAGAAAGTCAGGAATATTCTGCAATGCCACACGTATTCTGAATCTGGATAAAAACGGTATGCGGTCAGTGAGAACCAGCGTTTTTCTATGAGAGGTTTTTTTCAGGTCTCTTCTTATCAGTTTCAAAGGAGAAATGCACATCGTTTTATACAATACTCCAAAGGTAATGACTGCCATTAAAATCACCGGAATACATGTAGTGCGGATAAATGCGTCAGTATTCCATACTGTTACATAGGTTGGCAGAGAATAACTGCCATAATACATGCGCGCACAGATATCTTTTATTACCGTATACCCGACAATATTACCAATCAGTGCACTGATTAAAGTAACACTTACTGGCATGAACATGTACTGTCCGACCATTTCCATGCGTGTATATCCCGAAGCACGTAGAGTACCGATTACATTGGATTCCCTGGCAATGGTATCCTTAATAGTAATGGCAAATACAAATGCCATGATTACAATCACCATGTATAATAACACTTCCATCATGACACCATCACTGCCCATATCTTCACCTGTAAAGTTGATAGCCTGATTCTGATACCGTGGAAGATATTCTTGTAAAGTAATGATGTTACTCATATCCTCCATTAAAGTATCACTTCTTTGTTTTTCATCCTCAACCTTATCTGTATAGGTCCAGGAATAGGCATAGACTTTCTTAGAGGAATCAAACAGGTTCAGTGCTTCCTCTTTCACTATTCCCACACCGAATTTTACTGCATCAAACATCATATCCCCATTATTTTGAAACAAAGCGGAGTAATCACTCAAAGCTACAAGTCCACTGATTTTCCATGTACGTGTTCCATCAGATAACGTATCTCCCACCGAAAGATGATTGTTATCTGCATACATTCTATCAATGGCAATTTGATCATCACTTTCAGGAAAATTTCCTTCCATCAGACATTCCAGATTCACTTTTTGTCTTTTGGCAAAAATACGTAAGGTACTTCCATTTTCCATGGCATCTTCCACATAAAAAGAATCATAGAGCTGTATCCCAAGATCTTCCAGCGATTGTTTGTCAACAACTGTCAATCTGGTATCTGTCACAAAGTGTCCGTCTTCCACATTGTACTTTTCAAAGCTTTCTTTATATGCCTGTAACATGGAATGATCCGCAACCATAAACCCACTGACAAATCCTATGGTGGAAACGAGCAACAGGAATATACCAAGGTATTTGCCTGGTTCTGAAACAAGTTCTCTCAAATATCTTTTTCGTAACGGATTCTTCATATTCCTTACCATTCCAGATCCTTTGCGGCTGTTTTCTCTGTATTCTGTATCACTTTACGTATCGTGCCATCTCTTAACTTCACCACAATATCCGCCATATATTGCATGGCCGCATTATGTGTCACCATGACAATAGTTGTGCCATATTTCTGATTAACTGTTTCAAGCAGCTGCAGAATATCTTTGGAAGTGTGATAGTCCAGAGCCCCTGTAGGTTCATCACACAATAACACATCAGGATTTTTTACAATTGCTCTTCCGATAGAGGTGCGCTGCTGTTGCCCTCCGGACAATTGATTAGGTAGTTTATTCTGATGCTGAGTAAGCCCTAAAGTCTCCAGAAGACTGTCAATATCCAGAGGGTGCTTACTTAAATACGCTCCAACTTCAATATTTTCTCTGACAGTCAGATTTGGAATGAGATTATACATCTGGAAAATATACCCAAGATGATTTCTTCGATACAAAGACAACTGCTTTTCCTTCATCCCTTTCATTTCGTTACCCTCAATGCATATAGATCCGCTATCCGCCTGATCTATACCACCAATAATATTTAGCAAAGTACTTTTCCCAGATCCACTGGGACCAAGAAGCACACATATCTGTCCCTTCTGAATAGCAATATTGATACCTTTCAGAACTTCCACAGCATTCTCTTTTTCCCCGTAAGACTTATGAATATCCTTAATTTCCAAAAACATAGATTCCCCCCTCACAGTGAGTTAGTTTTATCTAACTTATGCTTATCCTATACCTGTTCCAGAAAGTTTGCAATAACTAACTGAAATTTTATCTTGAACAATACAGAACTCATGGTATACTTATTTAGCACGCACCAGTGGTGGAATCGGCAGACACGTACGCTTGAGGGGCGTATGGAGCAATCCGTGCAAGTTCAAGTCTTGTCTGGTGCACTTAAAAAGGTATCCTTCGGGATACCTTTTTTATATCTGTTTTGTTGTCCATTCTTCACAATTGATGATCTTATCCGCAAAGCTTTCATAGAAATATGGTTCATGACAAACCATCAGAACAGAACCTTCATATGCCTGTAGTGCGCGCTGCAATTCATTTTTAGCATCTTCATCAAGATGATTGGTAGGTTCGTCCAGTACCAGCACATTACTTGGCTGATGCATCAGCTTGCATAAACGCACCTTAGCCTGTTCTCCACCGGATAATACCTTCATTTTGGACTCAATATGTTTTTCCAGTAATCCGCATTTGGCCAGGGCATTACGGACTTCATACTGACTCCAGGATGGGAAAGTATCCCAGATTTCCTGCAGACATGTCTTATCACTGGCAGACTCTTCCTGTTGAAAGTAAGCAACTTCCACATTGTCCCCTTCTTCGACTTTTCCTTCAATAGAAGGAATTTTCCCCAGAAGACTTTTTAAAAGAGTTGTCTTACCAATACCATTGGCACCTGTCAGGACCACTTTCTGCTTTCTTTCCAGTTCAAAATGAATTGGTGTAGATAAAGGTGTGTCATAGCCAATAACAAGATTCGAAGCCTCAAAAATGACTTTAGAAGGTGTTTTTGCGAGTTTAAAATCAAAATGAGGTTTTGGCTTTTCTCTTTCCAGTTCAATCAGTTCCATCGCATCCAGTTTCTTCTGCCTGGACATTGCCATATTTCTTGTGGCAACTCTTGCCTTATTTCTTGCAACGAAGTCTTTCAGATCAGCAATTTCTTTCTGCTGACGTTTATAGGCAGCTTCTTTCTGAGCCTTCTGCATTTCATAGACTTCCACAAAATTATCATAATTTCCAGGATATCTGTTCAGCTGACTGTCATGAATATGATAGATAACATTCACTACCTTATTTAAGAACGGAAGATCATGAGAAATCAGCAGAAATGCATTCTCATAATTCATCAGATATCTTTCCAGCCACTGAATATGTTGTACGTCCAGGTAGTTTGTAGGTTCGTCAAGCAATAAGATATCCGGTTTTTCCAGCAACAACTTTGCCAGAAGTGTCTTTGTACGCTGTCCTCCGGATAATTCCTGTACATCTTTATCCAGGCCAAGGTCAAAAATACCAAGAGCTCTGGATACTTCATCGATTTTAGCATCCAGCGTATAAAAATCATGGGCATTTAACAGATCCTGAAGTTCGCTTGCTTCGTTCATCAATGCGTCCATATCCGCATTTTCATCAGACATCTGCATATACAGATCATTCATATGGGCTTCCATATCAAACAGATCTTCAAAGGCTGACTGCAACACATCTCTGATCGTCATTCCTTTTTTTAATGTAGCATGTTGGTCAAGGTATCCTACCTTGACATTCTTGGCCCATAAGATTTTCCCTTCATCTACTTCCATCTGTCGTGTGATGACTTTCAGGAAAGTGGATTTTCCTTCTCCATTAGGACCTACCAGACCGATGTGCTCTCCTTTATTCATTCTGAAAGACACATCTTCCAGAATCACTCTGTCTCCAAAACTGTGATTTAAGTTGTCTACTTGTAATATGCTCATATCTCTCCGCCTTTTCCAGGAGTCATTATACCAAAAGGCATAAAAAAAACAGCCCTATTTTACGGCGGCTGATTTCCGGTAAGACAAGTTATGAACGAAAAGGACCTGTCTTAGTTCTATCTTATATACAAGGTGGAGTCTATCACCTTCCACCTTGTGTCACATCTCTGTTTACACTATTATTATATTGTCTATTTTTGATTATAATTAACACTATTTATCCTAAAATATAGTACAATATTGTCATATATGAACAATACAACTATTCTTCCTGTTTCGATGGATATTCTGGCCATTTCAAAAAATACAGCACAAAACTGGCTGTACAGCAATCAATTCAAGATTGGGCTTGTCATAGAAGGTACTTTAACACTTCACGCAGGTAGTCAAACCACTCTTGTACATACTGGAGATGGGTTTTTCATCAATACTCAGGTGCGTCATCTGTTTACCACTGCCACTAACGACCCCGTATTACTTTACAACGTCTGTTTTCATCCACGTATCATCGGAGGAAGTGCCGACTCTGTATACTGGCAGAAGTATGTGAATCCTTTATCCTCTAATACCTCTTACCCTTTACAGGTATTTCATAAACAGCAGGCCAGCGATGAAGAATCTCTGCAACACATCCTGCATGTGTTACGCACCTTGCAATACAGGATTCCAGGATATGAATTGCTTGTAAGAAATGAATTATCTTTTGTTATTTTAGACCTTATCGGAAGACAATCCTTTGAACAGAATGTCATTTCAAGAAAACAGTTACGAAATGAAGAAAGAATTCATCTCATGATGCAATATATAGAACAGCATTATACAGAATCCATTTCACTGCAGGAACTGTCATCTAGTATTTCCATCTCCGTCAGTGAATGCATACGCTGCTTTAAAGACACATTGATGATGACACCCATCAACTACATACGCATGTTCAGACTGATCAAGGCACAAGAGCAGATACTGCATACCAATAAAACAATTTTTGAAATTGCCTATGACTGTGGATTCCAGGAAACCAGTTATTTCAACAAATGTTTTAAAAAACAGTATAAACAAACCCCTTTACAGTATCGACTGCACAACCAATAGTGGTACAATAAGGAACGTTTTAAAGGAGAGAACTATGTACAATTCTTTACATTTATATACACATGACGGTTTATTCCATGCGGATGATGTATTTGCAACTGCACTCATCTCTTTAATGACAAAAGAATACGATGTCACAAGAGGCCCGGATACAGAAATCCCTGAAGATAAAACAGACTGGATAATCTTTGATATCGGAGGAGGAGAATTTGATCATCACTCCCCAGAAAACAAAGAAGCTAACGGATGTCATCCCAATACAGATATTCCTTACGCTGCCTGTGGCCTTATCTGGAAAAAGTATTATCAGGAGATTCTGGAAGCTATTGACTGTCCTGAAGAATACTATGAAAAAGTCTATGTCAGACTGGAAAATACATTGATTGCAGGCATTGATGCCTTCGATAACGGCTATAATCCTGTGGCAGGTGCCATGGAAGAAATGCCAAATATCCCTGATGATCAGAAGAAAAAGATTGTAGCTCAGGGAAATTATGCCTTCTCTATCTCTCAGATTATTAAAGATTTTAATCCCGGATGGAATTCTGATTACAGCTATTATGAAGCTTTCCTGGATGCTGTATCCTTTGCCAAAGATATCCTGATGAACCGTCTTGACAGCATCATTTCTTCCCTGGACGGAAGAGATTATGTCTTACAATGTATTTCCTTCAGTTCCAACCACCTGATGATTATGGATCAGTTTGCCCCATGGGAAGGCGTCCTGAATTCTCAGAAAAATGATCCTAAAGCAAAAGACATCTATTATGTTATCTATCCTGCTTTAAGAGGAGGCTGGAATATCCAGTGTGCCTTAAATAACAGTGATGATCGCACCAGTTATCGTCATCCTCTGCCATCAGAGTGGTATGGATTACGTTATGAAGAACTCGCAAAAGTATCCGGTGTGGAAACTGCTCAGTTCTGTCATGTCTCAGGATTTTTAGCAGGTTGTAAAACACAGAGTGATGCATTAAAAATGGCTTCCATTGCCTTATCAAGAAAATAAGGCTTGAAAGCTTTTTTCATACACTGCCCTTCATGAATAACGCTCCATTCTTTTCCAGACACAGAAACTATTTTTGGAAACCCTTTCTTCAGTCATCAGTGTTACACAATTGTAAAAATCGTATTAAAATACTCGCATGAAAAATACACAGCAGATAGATGAACAGTATGTCAGGATGACGCAGACCCCCGTCTTTAGACTTATTCTTTCCCTGGGGTTACCAACCGTTATATCCATGCTTGTCACAAGTATCTACAACATGGCAGACACCTACTTTGTAGGAACACTGGGAACCTCCGCCTCAGGTGCTACAGGCATTGTCTTTGGCTTAATGACCATATTACAGGCCTTTGGATTTATGTTTGGTCATGGTGCAGGTGCCAACATTGCACAAAGTCTTGGTAACCACGATGTCCATTCCGCTAAAACCTATGCCTCCACCTCCTTCTGGAGTTCTATTGGTACAGGTGTCCTGATCGGTATCTTCGGACTATTGTTTCTGGATTCACTTATGACAATATTAGGAAGCACTCCAACCATCCTGCCTTTTGCAAGAACTTATGCAATCTTTATTCTGATTGCAGGTCCTGCCATGACTTCAGGTTGTGTCATGAATAACATTCTGAGATATGAAGGTAAAGCATTTTATGCCATGATTGGATTGACTTCCGGTGGTATCTTAAATATTTTTGGAGATTACCTGTTTGTCAATGTATTCCACATGGGTATTGCAGGGGCCGGTTTAAGTACTGCCATTTCCCAGTATATCTCCATGGTCATCCTGTTAATGCCTTACTTAAGAAAACAGACACAGTCTTCTTTTCATCCAAAAGATTTCGCAAGAAAAATCTATGTATTCAAAGACATTCTATCCACTGGATTACCTTCTCTTTTCCGTCAGGGATTAAATTCTGTCAGTACCATGGTACTTAACGGTACTGCAGGATTGTATGGTGATGCGGCAGTAGCTGCCATTTCCATCGTTACAAGAATTGTTAATTTCCTGTTCTGTATTGCCATTGGTATAGGGCAGGGATTCCAGCCTGTTTCTGCCTTCAATTATGGGGCTAAGATTTACAGCAGAGTCAAAGAAGGATTCTTTTTCGCCTTTAAAGCAGGCACCATCATCATGGCACTGTTATCTGTTACAGCGTATTTGAATGCTGGGGCTTTTATCGCTTTGTTCAGAAATGACCCGGAAGTCATCACCATAGGCACCATAACATTACACTGGTATTGTATATCTCTTGTGTTAATGCCTGTTACCATGTATGGAAATATGTTGTTCCAGTCTATAGGAAGAGCTAAAGTTGCCTCCTTCCTTGCAGCTCTAAGAAGCGGCCTTTCATTGATTCCATGCATTATTCTTCTGAATGCCGCATTTGGTTTACCTGGGCTTGAAAAAGCACAGTCCATAGCCGAAATACTTTCTGTTATCATTACTATTCCTTTCCTGTACTACTTCTTCAAGCATCAGCCGGAAGATGGACAGGCAGTATAAAAGGGTATGTGAAAAAACTCGATTGAGTTTTTTCGCATCTCCCTTTTTGTACCTGTTGTGTATAAATGACTGAAATCATGCGC
>CAKVLT010000041.1 GCA_934757945.1 uncultured Bulleidia sp.
GCTTAGGCTTCTTTTTTTTGTCTTTTTCAGTACAATGGATATGGAAAAGAAAAGAGGATCTGTTTTGGAAGATAAAACTACACTGCAATTACCGTCATTAACCGGTGAGCAGGCATTACAATTACTTGGACCTAAGGATGTACATATTTCAATCCTGGAGGAAGTATTTAACGTTCGTATAGCTATCAGAGATGAGCAATGCATTATTAATACTACAGAGGCTTCTGTTGTTGAGCCTCTGCAGGAGGTTTTACATGTCTTATGTCAGCAGGTATCTAAAGGATTGCCACTGTTTGAACAGAATGTCACATATGTATGCAGAAGAGTGATGAATCACCAGTCTGTTTCGTTTGAAGAAATGGATATGAAGATTGTCGGCAGGACACTCAATGGAAAGGCTATAGTACCTAAAACGGCAGGACAGCTAGCATTTATTAAAGCTATAGAAGAAAAACCTGTTGTTTTCGGTATCGGACCTGCCGGTACAGGTAAAACATTCCTTGCTGTGATTTATGCCGTATCTGCTTTGAAAAGAGGCGATGTGAAACGTATTGTTCTGACACGACCTGCAGTGGAGGCAGGAGAAAATCTTGGCTTTTTACCTGGTGATCTGAAAGAAAAAGTAGACCCGTATCTTACACCTTTGTATGATGCTTTACACGATATGCTAGGCAATGAACAGACTGAGAAGCTCATAGAAAAAGGTATTATTGAAATAGCTCCTCTGGCGTATATGAGAGGGAGAACCTTAAACGATGCCTTCGTACTTCTTGATGAAGCACAAAATACAACTGCTTCTCAGATGAAGATGTTTCTGACAAGACTTGGCTTCAGATCACACATGATTATTACAGGTGATGTTTCGCAGATTGATCTTCAGAAAAATGTTCAAAGTGGTCTTGTACAAAGTGCACATATTTTGGAAGGATTGGAAGACATTGCCATTATTCGACTGACAAGTGAAGATGTCGTCAGAAATCCTATTGTCCAGAAGATTATTGAAAGATACAGTGCTTTTGAAGAAGCTCTTCAACATAAAAAGAAGTTCTGATTTTGAACTTCTTTTTATTTGTTTGGTAATAATTCATCAGGAGAAATATCATCCTGAGTTTCAAATACAGCTGATTTGGCAATATTGCAGGCATGGTCAGCCATTCTTTCCAATGTGCCAAGAATATCACAATAGACACTGGCTGCTACAGAGGAAGGACATTCATTTTTAGCCATTCTCTGGAAATGCCTGAGTCGTGCATCATATTCCATCTGGTCCATTTTGTTTTCTTTCTTTTCAAGCAAGAGGTAGGCGTCCATATCCTTTGTGACATAGATTTCTACACAATCATCCAGCATATCTACTAACTGTGCGAACATATCGTTGATATCTTTGACGGCATGAGGGGTAAAGGAGTCTTTATCATCCTGTACCATTTCAAAGAATTCGGTTAAATTCATTGCAAGATCTCCAATACGTTCCAGGTTTTTAACTGTTTCAAGATTCAGACGTGCATCTTCAATATCTCTTGGGGTCATGGCAGAAGGGTTTTGCTGGATGCGAATGAGATAATCTGTGATAGCTTTATCTGTTTTATTAATCAGAGCTTCGTTCTGATTAAGAATTTCTCTGTCATCACTTGTTCCAGGTTTATTAAGGTAATTTTGCGTCATGATAGCATCCTGTCTTACGACATCTGCCATCTTAAGAATAGCCTGTTGTGCCTGTGCTACGGCAGCACTCGGAAGAACATTGGAGATATTGATATCCAATTCTTCAATGTCAATATCCATATGTTCCTGTTCTTCTCCTGGAATAATCTTTTTAATCAGATTGGTATATGGTTTCAGAATTGGTAAGAACAGAATAGTTGTGACTGTTTTGAATATAATGTTGGCAAAAGCTATTTCCATCATTGGATTCAGATGCAACAGTGTGGAAAGATACTCTACAACATATGTGTAAGGTATTAATACAAGCATTCCAAGTAAGGTACCTATAATATTAAAGACAGTATGTAATGCCGCTGTTCTTCTTGCTGCTAATGAACCGCCAAGTGAAGCCAGAATACCAGTAACTGTTGTACCGATATTGGCACCGAACATAAATGGCAGGGAAGCACTCAGTGTAATAGCACCTGCGTGATATAATTTCTGAACTACACCGATGGTTGCTGCAGAAGACTGTACAACGCCGGTGATAATAATACCTGCTATCATTGCAAGCCATGGCTGAGATGCCATAGACAGGGCAAAGTTTTCAAATATAGGTGTTTCTTTTAATGCGGTTAAGGCGTCACCCATGGCACTGAGACCATAGAACATAAGGCCAAATCCGAAAATGACATTTCCCCAGTAGTTCAGTTTCTTTTTATGGGAGAAACATATCAGCATGCCACCGATGAAGACAATGTACATAGCATATTTATCTACAGATAAACCAATCAGGAAAGAAGTGACTGTTGTACCTATATTGGCACCCATGACGATTCCTGCAGCCTGAGGCAGGGTCATCAGTCCTGCTCGTACAAGACCAATGGTAATCGCAATAGATGCGGAACTGGATTGCATAATAATCGTTAACAAAATACCTATAAGGACAGCACTCCATGTACTGGATGTATATTTGTCAATATAGTCGCGTAGTTTATCGCCGGCAACGGATTTTAATCCATCTCCCATGAAGGAAATACCAAACATAAATAAACTGAAGCCGCCAAGAATCATATCCCAGGATATGGTTGACATAAAGATCCTCCCTTTACATAAACTTCTCAGTAATTTAACTTTGTTTTAACATCAGTATTTTAACATCTGTTGTTTTATGATACAACGACAATTAAGAGTTCGAAAATTTTGTTATAATATATTCATAGCGGAGAAAATAAGTATGGATATTACTATTTACAATAGAACAAATACTTCATCAGAGCAGTGGAAACCAGTATTTGAAAAGATTGCTGCCTCTGCAGAGAAGTTATTACAGTTACCTTCTACCTATGAACTCAGTGTGACTTTTGTTCGATCAAGAACAATTCATACCATCAATAAAGAGTACAGAGGGATAGACAGACCTACAGATGTCATCAGTTTTGCAGTCAATGATGTTCCTGAACTTGTGGATATGCCTGATAAAGACCTTGGCGACCTGTTTATCAATATCGACTATGCAAAACGTCAGGCAACAAACTACGGTCACAGCTATGAAAGAGAAGTGGGATTTCTGTTTACACATGGTATGCTGCATTGTCTGGGATATGATCATATGACTCCTGAAGAAGAAAAAGAAATGTTTGATCTTCAGAATAAGATACTTGATCCTATTCTTCCTCGTATATGATTGCAAAATTCAAACATGCCCTGGATGGCATTTCATGTTGTATGAAAGATAAATCCATTGTACTGCAATGTGTTTTGGGTTTATGTACCTTCATTTTCTTTGGCTTTTTTGAACTGAATGCAATGGAATGGTGTCTTGTTACAGGATGTATCGGTGGGGTCATAGTATTGGAAATCATTAATACATGTATAGAAAAATTATGCAATCTGTATTCTGAAGAACACGATATACGTATTCAGCGTATCAAAGACATGTCTGCAGGTATGGTATTGACAGGTTGTGTATTTGCTTTGATTATTGGTGTCATCATCATTACAAGGAGGATTTAGCTATGTTGACAAAAGAGGAATTATTACAGGAAGCTTTTAAGGCTATTCATTTTGCTTATGCCCCTTATTCCAGATATCATGTGGGAGCAGCTGTTGAAACAAAAGACGGTAAATTATATCTTGGAGCCAATGTGGAAAATGCTTCTTTCGGAGCTACTAGCTGTGCTGAAAGGAATGCCGTATTTGCTGCTTATTCTAACGGATACAGAAAAGAAGATATTGTAGGTTTGGCTATTGTTTCAGACGGTGACAGGGTATGTGCACCATGTGGTATCTGCAGACAGGTGTTATGCGAGCTGATTCAGCAGGATACACCTATTTATCTGTCTAATGGAAAAGAAGAGGTGACAAGTTCTATAAGAGAATTGTTGCCATTCCAGTTTAATGAGGAGGATGTGAATAGATGAGAAGTGGATTTGTGGCTCTGGCAGGAAGACCGAATGCAGGAAAAAGTACTTTGATTAATGCACTGGTAGGTGAAAAAATTGCTATTGTTTCAGAAAAAGCACAGACAACCAGAAGCGAAATTCGTGGTATCTATACAAGTGAAGACTGTCAGATTGTCTTTACAGATACACCCGGCATTCATAAACCTAAAGACAGACTTGGAAGTCGTATGAATAAAGAATCTACGGATGTTATACAGGGAGTAGATGTTATTTTTCTGGTGGTGGATGGATCTGTTCCATATTCCACAGGGGATGCGTTTGTGCTGAATACAGTAAAAAATGCACATCTGCCTGTATTTTTAATCATGAATAAAGTAGATACTATGGATAAAGAAGAAATCATCAAGAATTTAAATTCCTGGCAGGAAAGATATGAGTTCGCTGAGTATTTTCCTCTCAGTGCAAAATTTGATCGTACCTTTGATGATTTAATTGCCACTACTGCAAATTATCTTCCTGAAGGAGGACTTCTGTATCCTGCGGAAATGATCAGTGATGGAGCTGAAAATTTCAGAATTGCAGAAATGATCAGAGAAAAAGTGTTGTTATGCTGTGAGCAGGAAGTTCCACATGCTACAGCAGTGACTATCGAAGAAAAAGAATATACTTCGAAGGGATGCAATATTCATGCAACGATTCTGGTGGAAAAAGACGGTCAGAAGGGAATTCTGATTGGTAAGGGAGGGACTATGCTGAAACGTATTGGTACCATGGCCAGAAAAGATATAGAAAAATTATTAGGCGTACATGTATTTTTGACACTGTATGTACGCAAGGAAGAAGACTGGAGAAGTAAAGACGCCCGTATTAGCGAATATGGGTATGGTGGTGCATTCCGCAATGAATGATGAAGTACATGCCATTATTCTCAAACAGATGGATTACAGGGAAAAGGATATCCTTGTGACAGCTTTTACTGAAGAATACGGTAAACTGAGTTTTGTGGCAGGTGGTGCAAGAAAGCTGACAAGTAAAAATGCAGGGGGAATTACTCCGTATGTGCAGGCAGCACTGATGTTTGACTACAAGCCACATATGTCAATGTTTAGGCTAAAAACAGCAAGTATGGTCAAAGCCTATCCCAAAATACATACAGAGCTAATATATAGTGCTGCATCTGCGGTAGTATGTTCTGTGATGGATTTTATGGCTTTGCCACATAATGAAGACGGGTTGTGTCAAAAACAGTTTTCGTTACTTTCTATGGCATTGGAACTGCTGGAGAATCATGAAGATCCTCATACTGTATTAAGTCTGTATATTGCGGATGTACTGAATATGTTTGGATCATCACCTTATGTAGACGGGTGTGCTGTTTGTCATCAGACAAGTGTCAGCAGTATTTCTGTCAAAGACGGTGGTTTTGTGTGTAAAAATCATGCTGCACTGGAAGATCTTGCAGTATTACCATCACAAGACTTAAAAAGATTCAGGTTGCTTACCAAAGCCACACTGGAAAGATATCCCCTGATTCATGACGCGGCACATGCTACTTTACAGGATGTGGAATATTTTATGATGTTTGCGCATACCTACACGGGTGTTTCTCTGGATGCTTTTATTTTTTATAAACAGGTATGCAGTTTGAATATGATTGTTTGACGTGTTAAACTGTTATGGATTATAAAGAGGAGAACTTACAATGGAAAAGGAAAAGACATTTGATTTGATTGTATCCCATGCAAAAAATACAGGATTTGTATTTCAGGGATCAGAAATATACGGTGGTTTAAGTAATACATGGGATTTTGGACCTTATGGTGTATTACTGAAAGATAATATTAAACGTGCATGGCAGAAGAAGTTTATCCAGGAAGATCCGAATAATGTGGAAATTCAGGCTGCTATTTTAATGAATCCAAAAGTTTGGGAAGCTTCCGGACATTTATCCGGTTTCTCTGATCCATTAATGGATTGTCGTAATTGTCATACAAGACACAGAGCTGACCAGCTGATTGAAGAGTATTCTAAAGGTACAGTTTCTCCTGAAGGATGGACAAATCAGCAGATGGAACAGTATATTGAAGAAAACAAGGTTCCATGTCCTGACTGTGGTAAGCATGATTTTACACCTATTCGTCAGTTTAATCTGATGTTTAAGACTTTCCAGGGCACTCTGGAAGACGCAAAGAATACTGTATATCTGCGTCCTGAAACAGCTCAGGGTATGTTTGTAGATTTCAAAAATGTACAGAGAGCATATCGTAAAAAGCTTCCTTTCGGTATTGGACAGATTGGTAAATCTTTCAGAAATGAAATTACACCTGGCAACTTTATTTTCCGTACAAGAGAATTTGAACAGATGGAAATGGAATTCTTCTGTGCTCCTGGAACAGATATGGAATGGTTCAGTTACTGGAGACAATTCTGCATGAACTGGATTCTGGAATTAGGCGGAACAAAAGAAAATCTTCGTTTCAGAGATCATGAACAGGAAGAATTATCTTTCTATTCTACAGGAACGACGGATATCGAATATAAGTTCCCATGGGGATGGGGTGAACTCTGGGGCATTGCCGACAGAACTAATTATGACCTCACTCAGCATCAGAACCACTCCGGTAAGGATCTGACATATCTTGATCCGACAACTAATGAAAAATTCCTTCCATATGTTGTTGAACCTGCAGTAGGTGTGGAACGTTTATTCTTCATGTTCTTTACAGATGCTTATGATGAGGAAACACTGGAAAGCGGAGATACACGTATTGTCATGCATTTCCATCCTGCCCTTGCTCCAATGAAAGCAGCTATTCTTCCATTAAAGAAGAAAGCTCATGGAGAAAAGGCACAGGAAATCTACAGAGATCTTTCTGTTGATTTCCCTGTAAGTTATGATGATGCCGGTTCTATTGGCAAACGTTATCGTCGTATGGATGAAGTAGGTACACCATACTGTCTGACAGTAGATGATCAGACACTAGAAGATGGAACAGTAACAATTCGTGACAGAGATACTATGGCACAGGAACGTATCACTATTGATGAAGCACGTCAGAAAATTTTAGCTGCTATTCGTATCTAGAAAGAGGAAAATGGCATATTTTAGTCAGGAAGAACTAAGTACTATTCGTGAAAAGGCAGACATTGTAGATATTGTGAGTCACTACATACCGGTAGAAAAGCGCAATAACTCCTACAGGGCAGTCTGTCCTTTTCATGATGATCATGATCCATCTATGAACCTGAACCCAAATATGCAGATTTATAAATGCTTTGTATGCGGTGCCGGAGGCAATGTGTTCAGTTTTGTGCAGAATTATGAACATGTGTCTTTTGTACAGGCTGTGGAAACTGTAGCCAATCTTGTGGGGGTAAGCGTCAGTACACACGCCTCCGCAGCTTTACCGCAGACAGACCCGCAACATGCAAGATATTATGCACTGTTACAGGATGCCATCAAATTTTCCATGTATGAGCTGAACAGTGAAGAAGCAGAAAAAGAAAAAGCCTATCTTGAAAAAAGAGGACTGAATGAAAAGGTAAGAGAAAAATTTGAAATAGGGTATATCCCGGACCATAATAAGCTGTACAGGTTTTTACATGCCAAAGAATACAGTGATGCAGATATAATTGCTGTAAATCTTGCCAGAAACACAGAAGCCGGTATTCAGGATGTGTTTTATAAGCGTATTACCTTTCCTATTCACGATGAAAACGGTCACCCTATAGGGTTCAGTGCAAGATCGATAGATTCTAACAATCCTTCAAAATACATCAATACCACCAATACTGATATCTATGTGAAGGGAAATGTGGTTTTTAATGCCCATAGAGCAAAACAGGAAGCACGTCGTCAAAGAAAAATATATCTCTGCGAAGGCGTGACGGATGTGATTGCCTTCGATACGGCAGGCATTTCCAATGCAGTATGTACACTGGGTACTTCCTGCACAAATGAACAGATGAGAGCGATTAAGAAGATGTCGCGTGAAGTAGTATTCTGTTATGACGGTGATAATGCTGGTCAGCATGCCACCATGCGTGGTATTCAGATGGCACTGGAGATTGGCTGTCAGGTAAGCGTTGTAGAAAATAAAACAGGTAAAGATCCAGATGAAATTGTAAGACAAGATGGGAAAGAAGCTTTACTGGCAATGGTTTCAAAACCGATCAGCTGGATAGAATTTGCCCTGCAATATGAGGAATCCCGTACAAATATGGATTCTTATCTGGAGAAGAAAGCATATGTGGAAAAAGCACAGCAGTATATTTCCAGACTGCAGGATGATATCAGTAAGAAGTATTTTACAGATCTGGTTTCCAAAAAGACAGGATTTGAAGTTTCTGTTCAGGCTTCTGTTGCACCGGTGGATGTAAAGCCTTCTGCAATTGTTCGAAAAGTCGTCCCCGATGGTATTGCCATTGCTCAGGAACAGATTTTATGTATGATGTTAAAGTATCCATCAGCCTGTCGTATCTATGAAGATGAGCTTGGATACCTGCTTGATCCAAAGGCTCAGGCGCTGGCTATTCGTATTTTAAATCATGTACATAAAACTGGACGGTGCGATCCGCAGATGTTAATGGATGAATGTGAAGAACAGGAACTTCAGAATCTTTTGACTTCAATCCTGTCCAGTGATATGTACTCCATGGAGCTGGATGAAAGTGTGCTGAGAGGCATGATGAATAAAGTCAGATATGCCTATCTCCTTGATGAAAAGAAATCTTTACTTGAGCAGATGTCTTCTACTTTAAACCCTGATACAAGGGCAATGCTCATGCGTAAATATACAAGTTGTTTACAAAAATTAAGGGGGTATATCCATGAAGAAGATCATTAACACCAAAAAAGAAATACAGGTGATTTCTCCAGTGAAAACCCTGGATGAACTAAAAGAAGAATACTTAAAGACGTATCAGAAAGACGGTATGCTGTACCAGAAGGATGTTGTTGCCTCACTGGAAAAACTGGATATGTCTGATGAAGATATGGACCTTTTATGGGATTGGTTTTCTCAGCAGGGGATTATTATTTCTGAAGAAGATGACATTGAAGAGGAATTGCTGGAAGAGGATACTGACGATGATTCCGATGATTTTATTGCGGATATGAAGAAAAAATATGCGCTGGATGATGTCATGGTTTCTGATACTCAGATGCAACTGAATGATCCTGTAAAGATGTATCTGAAGGAAATCGGAAGGGTACCTCTTTTAAAACCTGAAGATGAACCTGCTATTGCAAAACGTATCGAAGAAGGAGATGAAGAAGCTAAGAATCTTCTGATTTCAGCCAATCTCAGACTTGTGGTTTCCATTGCCAAAAAATATGTAGGCAGAGGTATGCAGTTTCTGGATTTGATTCAGGAAGGCAATATGGGTCTTGTAAAGGCTGTAGAAAAATTTGATTATACAAAAGGGTTTAAATTTTCTACATATGCTACATGGTGGATTCGTCAGGCAATTACAAGAGCCATTGCGGATCAGGCAAGAACAATTCGCATTCCTGTACATATGGTGGAAACTATCAATAAATTATCCAGAGTACAAAGACAGTTGCTGCAGGAATTGGGAAGAGAGCCAACAGCAGAAGAGATTTCAGAACGTATGGATGGTTTTACACCGGAAAAGGTACGTGAGATACAGAAAGTGGCTCTGGAACCAGTTTCTCTGGAAACACCTGTGGGAGATGAAGATGATTCACATCTTGGTGATTTCCTCGAGGATAAAGGTGCGGTTTCTCCGGACAGTTATGCAAATAATCAGTTATTGAAAGAAGAATTGGATATAGTGTTAAGTGATCTTACGGAAAGGGAAGAAAAGGTTCTGCGTTTACGTTTCGGACTTGTGGATGGACAGACACGTACTTTAGAAGAAGTGGGTAAAGAATTTAATGTCACAAGAGAAAGAATACGTCAGATAGAGGCAAAGGCTATACGGAAGCTGAAGGCTCCTGGGCGTTCCAAACGTTTGAAACCTTTCAGAGATACAGATGAATAGAATTGAATGCATTACTTCCATGATACAGCCTTGTACTGTACTTGCAGACATTGGATCTGATCATGGTTTATTACCTGTTCTTGCAGTACAGAAGGGACTTGCACAGAAAGCATATGCGTGTGATATTGCCAAAGGACCTTTGGAAAGTGCTGCAAAGAATATTGAACAATATGGTCTTCAACAACACATTTCTACTATTTTATCCAATGGTTTTGAACATGTACCTAAGGATATTCAATGTGCTGTGATTGCCGGTATGGGGTGTAAGACGGCCATTGGCATTCTGGAACAGGGGGAAGGACATATCTCTTCGTTAGAACAGATACTGGTGGAAGTAAATAATGATGTGGAGCAGTTTCGCTACTGGCTGTCTTCAAAACATTACACGATTATGGAGGAAAAAGTGATAGAAGACAGAGGGCATGAGTATATCTGTATTTCTTTCAGCCCTTTGTATCATGAAGAATATACTCCTCAACAATGTGTTCTCGGTCCATGTCTTATGGAGCATCCAGACACATATTATCTTCAATATTGCAGACACAGAGCAGAAAAAATAGCTTTTATACTTTCAAAAAGGAAAGATGACAGCGAAGAAACACTGGAATTACAAAAAAGATACCAATGGTATCTTGAAGTATCACAACAGGAACAGGATGCATAGACTGTTTCTGTTTTCATACAGGTAAGAAAAAAAGAAGGCCGAGCCTTCTTTTTATTTCTGTATTAACCAATGTTATTAATAGCTTGCTGAAGTCTGGATTTCTGACGAGCAACGTAGTTCTTCTTTTTGATACCACTGATGATGGATTTATCAAGAAGTTTAGAAGCTGTATTGAAAGCAACAGTAGCAGCTTCCTTATCGTTTGCAGCAACTGCAACTTTTACAGCTTTGATTGCTGTCTTAAGAGCACTCTTTTCACCTGCTTTTGCGTTCTGCTTTTTCAGGTTTGTCAGTGCACGTTTCTTCTGAGATTTGATATTTGCCATAATAACACCTCCGTTCTTATTTATCGCGTAAGCAATTATAACAAAGAATAAAGAAATTGCAATAAAAAAGGATTGTACCAGTACTGGACATATCTAGTATAATAGTCACATTGAGGAGGATTTGCACATGGACACAACTAAAATTATCTTTTTTGGAACAACAGATTTCTCTTGTGATATATTACAGGCATTGTATGATCAGCAGTATAACGTAGTTGCTGCTGTGGCTCAGCCTGACAGACCTGCAGGTCGTAAACATCGGATTGTGCCTACACCTGTACATGCTTTGTGTGATACATTACAGATTCCATGTTTACAGATAGAACATTTAAAGACCGAATGGGAAGTACTTAAGGAGTATGCTCCGGACCTCATTATTACCTGTGCCTATGGGCAGTTGGTTCCTGATGAGGTACTCGCCTTACCACAGCTTGGATGTCTGAATATTCATCCGTCTTTATTGCCAAAATACAGAGGAGCGGCACCTATGCACTATGCTATTTTAAACGGTGACAGTGAAACAGGCGTAACTTTGATGGAAATGGTACATAAAATGGACGCGGGAAAGATTTATGCACAGAACAGAATTTCCATTGGTGAAGATGAGACATTACAACAACTGGAAGGACGTTTGAAGCAAGCTTCTGTATCCTTGCTTACTGAAGCTTTACCAAAGTATCTGCGTAATGAACTCCCAGGTATTCCTCAGGATGAACAGTCTGTAACATTTTCTTCTATGATATCCAGAGAAATGGAATGTGTTTCCTTTGAAAAGGAACCTGTAGATGTTTTGTATAACCATATTCGTGCTTTGATTGACTGGCCTTTGCCATATGGCATGCTGGATGGTAAACGTGTTAAGTTCTTTGAAGTAAGAAAAGAAATCAAAGAAGTTCAGGAAGCCCCAGGCACTGTTCTTGGTTTTAAGAAAGGCTACATGGAAGTGGCTGCCACAGGTGGTATTTTAAGAGTGTATTCGTTACAATTGGAAGGCAAAAAACTCATGGATGCCAACAGTTTTGCTAACGGCTATGCAGATGAAGTGACAGGAAAGAGATTTGCGTAATGATTGATCAGAAACATATTCGAAATTTTTGTATTATAGCTCATATTGACCATGGAAAAAGTACTTTGGCCGATCGTATTCTGGAAATGACAGATACTGTCAAGGAAAGAGATATGAAGTCGCAGTTACTTGATGAAATGGATCTTGAAAGAGAAAGAGGTATTACTATTAAACTGAATGCTGTACAGTTACTTTATACAGCAAAAAACGGGGAAGAGTATCTGTTTAACTTGATTGATACACCAGGTCATGTAGATTTTTCCTATGAAGTCTCAAGATCTCTTGCGGCATGTGAAGGCGCTATTTTAGTCGTAGACAGTACGCAGGGAGTACAGGCGCAGACTCTTGCCAATACATATCTGGCTTTGGACAATGATCTTGAAATTATTCCTGTCATTAATAAAGTAGATATGAATAATGCTCAGCCTGATGTGACCAAAAAAGAAATTGAGGATATCATAGGACTGGATTGTACGGATGCACCTTTGATTTCTGCACGTACCGGGTTGAATGTGGATAAGGTCCTTGAACAGATTGTTGAGAAAATTCCTGCACCATCAGGAGATGAAAACAAACCTATGAGTGCTCTGGTATTTGACTCTTTCTATGATCCTTACAGAGGTGTTATTGCACTTGTAAGAATTCGTGATGGAAAATTGTCTGTGAAGGACAAGATTCGTTTTATGGCAACTGGAAAAGAATATGAAGTACTCGAAGCAGGTATTCGAAATCCAAAAGAAGTCAAAGTCAATACACTTACCTGTGGTGATGTAGGATGGTTTGCTGCAAGTATTAAAGATATTCACGATGTTCGCGTTGGTGATACTGTTACAGATGCCAGTAACCCTGTAGCTGAACCGCTTGCAGGATATAAAAAAATGAATCCTATGGTGTATTGTGGTTTATATCCAAGTGATGCGTCCAAGTATGAAGATTTGCATGATGCTCTTGAAAAACTGCAATTGAATGATGCTTCCTTACAGTTTGAACCTGAAACATCTCAGGCTCTTGGATTTGGATATCGTGCAGGTTTTTTGGGCTTACTGCATATGGATGTTATTCAGGAAAGACTTGAAAGAGAATACAACCTGGATCTGATTGCTACAGCACCTTCTGTTATTTATCATTGTTATTTGAAAGATGGTTCCAGACTGGATGTGGATAACCCTGCAAAGATGCCTGATGCTACAAGAATTGACAGAATCGAAGAACCGTTTGTCAAGGCAGAAATTATGGTTCCGGATGCTTATATAGGAGCAGTCATGGAATTATGTCAGAATAAAAGAGGTATTTATAAAGGAATGGATATTATAGATGTCGGCAGAAATAATGTTATCTATGAACTTCCATTATCCGAAATCATTTTTGATTTCTTTGATAAGTTGAAATCTTGTACAAAGGGGTATGCTTCTTTGGATTACGAGATTATTGGGTACAGAGCTGAAGATCTTGTGAGAATGGATATTCTGCTTAATGGAGAGATGGTCGATGCCTTATCCGTTATTGTTCATAGAAGTAACAGCTATGAAAGAGGATCCATTATTGCAAGAAAGCTAAAAGATCTGATTCCGAAACAACAGTTTGAAATACCTGTACAGGCAGCTATCGGTGGTAAGGTGATTGCCAGAACGAATATCAAATCTTTAAGAAAGAACGTTCTTGCCAAGTGTTACGGTGGTGATATTTCCCGTAAAAAGAAACTCCTTGAAAAACAGAAGGAAGGCAAGAAAAGCAAGAATGCTGTCGGTTCTGTAGTCATACCTCAGGAAGCTTTTATGTCTGTGTTATCCATGGACGACGGTACAAACAAAAAATAACCATGGCGGAACATATGTATGTGCATGTGCCATTCTGTAAGAGTATCTGTTATTATTGTGATTTTAC
Organism: uncultured Bulleidia sp.; assembly: GCA_934757945.1. Taxonomy (GTDB): domain Bacteria; phylum Bacillota_I; class Bacilli_A; order Erysipelotrichales; family Erysipelotrichaceae; genus Bulleidia. The sequence continues at coordinate 13,996 of CAKVLT010000041.1, forward strand.
ACATATGGTATACAGAGAAGACATGGTGGAAGAATGGTTGAATGCGCTTCAAAAAGAATTACAGCATAAAGATATACATGCGCAGGTGAGTACAGTATATATTGGTGGTGGAACACCTACGTGTTTATCTTCAGAACAGCTGGAAAGACTACTGTCAGTTCTGGATGTGTATATCACAAATGTAGAAGAATATACAATAGAAGTGAACCCGGAATCGCTGGATGAAGAAAAAGTAAAAGTATTACAGGCACATGGTATTAACAGAGTTTCTATGGGTTTACAGACAAGTAATACAGGCTTATTACAGAAACTTGGAAGGAAACATACCTATGCCACTGTACAGCAGGCAATGGGGATGCTGCATAAGTCAGGAATTGATAATATTTCTTTGGATATTATGTACTCTTTGCCTGATCAGACAGTGGAAGATCTTCAGAAGACTGTGAAAGATGCTATTGCACTGCAACCGAAGCACCTTTCACTGTATTCTCTGACTATAGAAGAGAATACAGTCTTTGGAAAAACAGGCGTGGAAGCTCTGGATGAAGATACCGAGGCGGATATGTATGAG
>CAKVLT010000042.1 GCA_934757945.1 uncultured Bulleidia sp.
GTTCGCTACACTTGGTGGTAAATACCCGTGACGGGACTTTCACCCGCTAGACTTGCGCCATGCCTGGCACACAAAAGAAGAATCTACAGGTTACCCTGATAGATTCCTCCACATTTTTCTATAGCCACTTTACTGATAACATCCAGCGCATCGAGATAATATCTTCCGGAGAGCTGTGCATAGTTTGTTTTTAACACTGATAATTCTGTACACGCAAGAATCACCGCATCACATTGTTTTTCATGCATTTCTTTAATGACTTCCATAAAGGTGGAAAGTGTACCCTTTTCCCCTTTTTTAATTTCATCATAGATGATGGACATGATCTTCTTCTGATTTTCTTCAGAAGGATATACACATTCCGCACCACATGCACGTAAGGCTTTTCCATACAAATCCGCATTTTTTGTGCCGTCGGTTCCAAGAACACCAATGTGTTTTCCACAATATGTACTTGCATACCTGGCGGCTTCATCAATCATGGAAAGAAATTGTCCATTCATGGCTTCTTCAAAACGATCCTGGAAATAATGCGATGTATTGCAAGGAACTGTCAGATAGTCACAACCAGCTTTTTTCAACAGTTCCACATCTTTGGCAAAAACCTGCCATAGCTCTTCTGTTTTGCCATTCAGAATGGCCTCAGTTCTGTCTGGAATACTGGCATGAGAGTAGATAAGGATATCTAAGTGATCCTGGTCTCTGGTAACTTTTGTATCCCTGATCAGTTTCTCATAGAAAACATCTGTAGCCTCTGCCCCCATTCCACCAAGAACACCTAACATTTTACGTGTCATTCTGGCTTCACCGGATAATACTTCTTAAACTTCTTAAACTGTCTGCGTAACTGTTCCATAACAAAGGCAAAACGCAGCGGGTTTCTGAACATATCTTTTGTATATTCCAAAGAAGAAGAACACTTTCCCTGTTTCTGTAACATCTTTGCTTTAGCCACCAGTGCTTTATCTTCTGTATACTTGAAAGCTACTGCACTTGGAATCACTCTCCAGAATGTTTCCTGGGTACATAAAGTCAGATCCTCTTTACCATCTTCATAGGTTTCCATGACCAGTCTGACAACATTGATGCCTGCTCCTGTGACATAGTAGTTAGATCTTCCCTGTCTTAAATTGATTTCAAAACAACGGAAGTCATCAGTATCTCCCACCTGTTTGATATCAAAGTTGGAGAAACCTGTATATTTCATATCTTCCAGCATATGACGAATCTTTTCTGCCATAGGGAATTTTGTGACATCTTCTGTCACAATAGCCGCATGGTTACCAAGTCCTGTAGGTGTATGTTCTTCCACCATGGTATGTCCAAGGCACATAGCTCTGACTTTACCGTTCTTATCTGAGAAACATGTCAGTACACGCATATTGGAATCCCCACCCGGCACCATCTTCTGTAAAATCATGCGGTTAGTATAGCCATGAGCATAAACCTCTTTCAAAATAGATACGGTTTCTTCAGGACTATGAGAGAAGTACACTTTCTTCATACCTTCAAATTCATGAAGGAAATATTCTGCACTGAAGGATGGTTTGACTACAATTGGATATGCAAAGCCAAGTTTTTCTTCTGTAACTTCACTTTCTTCAACCACACCATTGACCACTACTGTATCCGGATAGGCAATACCGTATTTCTCACATTCTTCATAAAATTCTGCTTTTTTCTGAATCTTGAGATAAATATCTTTTGGAGGCATAGGACAATGATACATAGGAAGCTGATCTCTGAGTCTTATCAGCATATCCGCATACTGGTCTGTACATCCCATCAGATATAATTCTTCTTCACTGTGTTCCTGAGCAAAATCATTCAGCACTTTCAGAAGTACATCATCTTCCTCCAATGTCGGAATTGCCTTAAAGTGAAGAATTGTGGAATGCATGGTGGTAGACATAGGGTATCTGCCAAAACAGTATGCTTTCTTACCATAAGCTTCATGATAGGCTCTTGCAACGTTATAACAGTTCAGATCCGCACCAATGACAACTAATGTTTTTTCTTTCATTCTTTAAGCCTTCTTTCTATTTTCCAAAGAATACTTTATGCCATGTCAAAAATGTATAGGCAGTCCAGATCTTTCTCTGATTCATAGCTTTTCCATCTTTATGATCATTTAAAAGCTTTAACAGTTCATCTGTCTGGAAATATTCATTTGCCACATCACTTGTAAAAGCATCACGTATTTCTTTATAGTACTTATCCATCTTCACCCATTCTCTGATAGGTGTAGGAAAGCCCTTCTTCTTTCTGAATGCCCATTCTTCAGGAATCTTGGAAAGACTTGCTTTACGGAATACATACTTTGTATCAATATCATTAATCTTATACTCAGATGGAATAGTAGCAGCTTCTTCTACTACATATCTGTCCAGATATGGAACACGCAATTCAATACTGCTTGCCATAGACATCTTATCTGCTTTCAGTAAGATATCTCCAGGCAGCCATAAATGGAAATCCAGATATTGTTTCTGATCGAGCTCAGACAGATCCTTCACCTTTTCATAGTAAGGTTTTGTAACTTCAAGAGCCCCTGGTCCCTGTCTGTAAGCAGGTTTGAGAATCTCAAACGCTTCTTTTTCAGAGAAGACTTTTGCCTGACCGATAAAGTAGTCACTTGGTCTTCCAGTAGAGTTCAGAATCATGTCATGGCCTTTAAAGTAAGGCATATTTCTGACAATATCTGCTGCCAGAATTCTCATACCCTGCGGCAATTTCTTATACTTCTTCATCAAAGGATAATCATCATACCATTCATATCCTCCATAGATTTCATCCGCACCCTCACCAGACAGCACAACTGTAACGTGCTGTCTTGCAAGCTTTGCTAAGAAATATAATGGCACACTGGAAGGATTACTCTGAGGTTCATCCATGTGATACTGAATATCCGCAAAGGCATCCATGCACTGTTCACCACTCAAAGCTTCTCTGTAGTTAGTCACATGCAGAATATCGGATAATCTGCTGGCATCCTCTGTTTCATCAAAATTATCATAGTGGAAACCAACAGAGAAAGTATCTCTTGGCTCTAACTGTGCAGTAATGTAAGAAGAGTCTACACCACCGGATAAAAAGGAACCAACTGGTACATCAGCCATTCTGTGAGCGTTAACTGTTTCTTCCACTCTTGCGGCAATATCTTCAGCAACCTGATCTAAAGATCTTGTTGTCTTCTTGCTGAAATCCACATCCCAATACTGTTCAATATGCATCTCACCATCTTTAAACACAAACTGATGCGCAGGCTGTAATTTATAGGTGCCCTTGAAGAATGTCTCCTCCATGGCACTGTACTGGAAAGTCAGATATGGTCTTAAAGCATTCGGATTGACTTCTTTCTTCCATGCAGGATGTTCCAGGAAACTCTTGATTTCAGAACCGAAAATCAGATTTCCTCCTTCCATAACAGAATAGTAGAAAGGTTTAATACCAAAATAGTCTCTTGCACCATATACCTGGTTATTCTTAGCATCATAGATAACAAAGGCAAACATGCCTCTTAATCTTTCAGCCAATGTGGTACACCATTCCTGATAACCGTATACCAGTACTTCAGTATCACATGTGGTATGAAAGACATATCCTTTTTTCTGTAAGATTTCTTTTAATTCCAGGAAATTGTAGATTTCTCCGTTAAATACAACTGCCACAGATTTATCCGGTGAAACCATAGGCTGTGCCCCTGCTTCACTGAGATCGAGGATGGATAATCTTCTGAAGCCCAAAGTCACAGCATTTTTATCTGTATCTCCATACACAAAGGAACCTCCCATATCTGGTCCTCTGTGACGAATACGTTCTGACATCTTTTTAATAATTTCTTCACGGTTTGCATACATGCCTGTAAAGCCTGAAAAGCCACACATACGTAGTACCTCCTTGTTTATACACAACAACTATTATTATACAGCGTAAGAGCCAATCTCACCATAGTAGAAATTTCAGGTCTGCCACTTGTTATGCGATATCATTGTGATATCATATAAACACAAATGAAGAGGAAAATACATATGTTGGAAATACAGCACTTAACAAAACGATATGGTTCTAAAAAAGCAGTAGATGATTTAAATCTCACCATTGAAAATGGTGAAGTATATGGATTTATCGGTCATAACGGTGCCGGTAAAACAACTACATTAAAAAGTATTGCAGGTATTCACGATTTCGATGAAGGAGATATCCTGATAGATGGTATCTCCATCAAAAAAGATCCTCTGGCATGCAAGAAAAAGATTGCCTATATACCTGACAATCCGGATATGTATGATTTTATGACCGGCACAAAGTATCTTAACTTTATTGCTGACATCTTTCAGATTTCTATAGAAGACAGAAAAGAACGTATTCAAAAATATGCGGATGCCTTTGAGCTCACCAAAGATCTCGATCAGCCCATTGCTTCCTATTCTCATGGCATGAAGCAGAAACTGGCAATTATCTCCGCCTGGATTCATACTCCAAAACTGATTCTCATGGATGAACCTTTTGTAGGACTGGATCCTAAAGCTTCTCATCTTTTAAAACAGATGATGAAAGATTTCTGTGCAGAAGGCAACGCCATCTTCTTTTCCACGCATGTCCTGGAAGTGGCAGAAAAGTTATGTGATAAAGTGGCAATCATCAAAAATGGTAAACTGATTCGCTCTGGCACAATGGAAGAAGTCAAAGGGGACACTTCTCTGGAATCTGTATTCTTAGAACTTGAAGGTGATAAGTGATGTTCAAAGTACTTCTTAAGAAACAAATGCAGGAAGTTTTTAAATCCTACTTCTATAACAGCAAAAACAATACTGCAAGATCTGCACAAAGTACCGTTCTTCGTTTTATCGGGTTTATGGTTGTGATGGTTTGCCTTATCGGTGGAATGTTCATCGCTTTGGCACATACTTTATGCGCTCCTTTCCATGAAGCAGGTATGGACTGGATGTACTTTCTGCTCATGGCCTTTCTTTCTGTATTACTGGCAGTATTTGGAAGTGTATTTAACACGTATTCCAGTATGTACTTATCCAAAGATAACGATGTATTATTTTCTTTACCGTTATCTGTCAGAGATATTCTGTTATCAAGACTTGCCTCCACCTATCTTCTTGGCACTATCTATGCAGCAGTCGTTTTCATTCCTGCCATACTGGTATATGCCTTTACATGTTTCAACTTTCTGACAATCCTTTCTTCAATTATTTTCTTTATCGGTCTGTCCATATTTAGTTTATCTGTTTCCTGTATTCTGGGATATGGGGTAGCACGTATCAGTGTGAAGATGAAAAACAGAAGTTATATCAGTGTACTGGCATCTCTTGTCTTTCTGGGACTGTACTACTTCTTCTATTTCAAAGCCCAGTCTTTATTAACTGTACTGTTAAACAACATTCTTACGTATGGTGAAGCGGTTCAGGATAAAGCTTTTGTACTGTATGTTATCGGGCAGGCAGCTGCAGGTAATCTTCTGTATCTTCTTTGTATCACACTGATCAATATGGCACTGTTTGCTCTGATCTTTCGTGCACTGGAATCTTCTTTCTTAAAGATTGTCAGCAGTTCTCAGCAAACCAGTCGTTTAAAGACAAGACACCTGCAGCTAAAACAGAACTCTGCTTTCCGTGCCTTAGTCAATAAAGAAATCACAAGGTTCACAAGCAGTGCCACCTATATGTTAAATGCAGGTATGGGTATCTTATTGATGATTGTGTGTACAGTTTCCATACTCTTAAAAAAAGAGTTCCTCTACCAACTGTTTCCATTTGTAGATCCTTCTTTAACAGATGCGTTTATCTTAGGGGTATTCTTCTTTCTGATACCAAGTAACTTTATGGGTGGCTGTACTATCTCATTAGAAGGAAAACATCTGTGGGTCACTAAGAGTCTTCCTGTTTCCACCAAAGACATCCTGTTATCCAAAGTCACTTTCCATGCCTTATGTACATGTATTCCTGCAGTACTTTGCAGTACGATAGTCACAATGGTAATGGGAATATCTGCTTTGAACATTCTCAGCATTCTTGCCTGCAGTATCCTCTTCTCCTTTCTGGATGTTATTCTAAATCTTTGCATGCCGACATTATCCTGGACAAATGAAATAACAGTCATCAAGCAAAGTGGCTGTTCGATGGTTGCCATGCTTGGAGGATGGCTGTATCCTGCTTTATTTGCACTGGCGTACTGGCTGATGGCAAATACCGTTCTGTCCCCTTCTGTATTCGTTCTTCTATGGACATTGCTTACCTGTATTGCAACATACTTCTTATATCACTGGTTGATCACAGAAGGTGTCAAAAAATACAATCTGTTATAACTTTGGGAAGCTGCAACAGCTTCCTTTTGTTTTGCCACATAAAAAGTGGAGTGAGAGACTCATTCCACCACTTACAGGGATTATTTATGATGACTGTCCGCAATCAGACGAATGACATACGTCAGATGATAGGAATACTCTTCAATCTGTTCAGACAATCTTGCATTGACTCTGTTATATAAGATTTCCACATCAGATTCATGGGCCAGTCTTACAAGTAAAGCCACTTTATTATCTGACAGTCTGGTAATCACATCATTCTTTCTGAAAGACATCTCCAGAATATTCATCAGTAAATGCATGATGGAATCTTCATACTGTTTTTTCGTTTCCAGTATCATACAGATGACATATTCCGGCACAGGATTTCTGCTGATATTTCGCATTTCATATTCGCACAATACATTGAATACATTTTCATTGACTACCATAGGCCCTACCACCGTCTCTTCCCCAAGAGTCAATGTCATTTTCTCTGTATCTTCAGATTCATCTTCTACAATATGCTGACTAAGAAGATGTTTGAAAGAATACTCTTTATTTAAAGTATCCAGAGAGAATCCAAGTCTCTTCTTATACTTTGCATTGACGGCATCATAGAAGGTCTGTGCATAACTGTAACGTTTCTCAAGAATCAGCACTTTTAAATAGGTGTAGATTAAAGATTCAGAAAACTCATCTGTTCTTAATCCTCTTTCACAATACTCTATTGCTTTTTCATTCTGCTTTTTTTTCATGAAGTGCTCTGCCATAGCATGACATAACTGTGTAAAGATAGAGGTATAGTACCCTCTGTCCACAAGCACCCATTCTTCTTTGGAGCCTTCCATAAAATCCCCATGGTACATGTCACATGCCTGTTCCAGAAGTAACAGTTTCTTTTCAGATTTCCCTTTTAATACCAGTTTTTCAAATTCTTCAGTATCCAGTTCAACTTCCATTTCCGGATTTAACTGATACCCGGAAGCTGTAGTGATGATGGCATTTTCATCTAAATCTCCACCAATCTTCTTTAAACCTGCACGCAATCTGTGTACAGCATACTTTAAAGCATTGGCAGGATTTTCACTTTCCTGCCAGAAACTGTCTATAATCTTTCCCTTGGAAACAGACTGTTTATGGTTACAGACAAAGAAAGCAAACAATGCACACAACTGTTGTTCCAGTATGTCAGATAATACGTAGGTACGATCTTCAACTCTTAAAATTAATCCACCAAATAATTGAAATTTAAATACTTTGTTTTCCATATGTGTATCTCCCATTTCTAGATTTTTCGTAAGACCATGTCAGGATGTACTGCATATTGCAAGGCAGTATCCTTATCAATCAGATTTTCTTTATACAGCTGTAACAAAGCATCATCCATGGTAATCATACCTGTATCTTTGTTGGCAAGCATGGTGTTTTCAATCAGATGTAATTTGCTATCACGAATCTGTGTACGAATGGCAGGAGTACTCTTCATCACTTCATAGGCAGGTACCATACCGCCATCTGATGCAGGTAATAATTGCTGGGATATCACTGCCTGTAATGTCATGGTCAGCTGTACTTTGATCTGTTCCTGTTGCTGTACAGGGAAAACATCAATGATTCTTGAGATGGTTTCTGCCGCACCCAATGTATGTAAGGTAGACAGTACAAGATGCCCTGTTTCCGCTGCAGTCAATGCCACACTGACAGTTTCCAGATCTCTCATTTCTCCTACAAGAATTACATCCGGAGCTTCTCTTAAAGCTGCTCTTAAGGCACACAGATAATCTTTTGTATCATGTCCCACTTCTCTTTGAGAAACAATGCATTTTTTATGTTTATGCAGGTATTCAATCGGATCTTCAATGGTAATGATATGCCCTCTTCTTGTTTTGTTGATTTCATCTACAAGACAGGCTAGCGTCGTGGTTTTCCCACTGCCTGTAGGCCCTGTCACAATGACCAGGCCTTTGTTCAAAGAAGATATTTCCAGTACAGAAGAAGGAATATGATAAGCTTTGGGATCAGGAAGTTCAAACCGTACAACACGTAATACTGCACTCATGGAACCTCTTTGATAATACGCATTGACCCGGAATCTTCCAAGAGTATTTAAGGAGAAAGAGAAATCATCCTCCCCGTTTTCTTCCAGTATCTGAATACTTCTTTGTATACCGTTGCTTAACTGATAAATCTGTTCCACAAGAGCTCTTGTCTCACCCGGTGTAACAGGGTCACAAGATACAGGGTAAATTACCCCTGCTTTTTTTAAGGAAATGTTTGCGCCGGCAACGATAAAAATATCACTGGCATTGTCTTCTATTGCCTGTTTCAGTGTATCCACTATATTCATATCCATCGCCACCTTTTAATCTGCAAATCCCTGCAGAGAATATTCACCCTCTGCCTGACTTATCTGTTGCCATTGAAGTATCTTCAGTTCTTCTGCAAGCTCCAAAGTTACCTGTAACCTTTTTGTTTCATTTATTTTAACAGAATACCGGTAAATATCACCATCATGCTCTATGTCGTTTTCCCGAAACAATTCCAAATTTTCAGGATTTTCCGCTATTTTTTCATATAACGTACTTGCCTGAAATTCCGCTTCATAATATTCCTGAGAAGCTTCCACTATCTTTCTGGATTCCTTCTCATTGTACGTTGCCTGAAGGTAGGTAATACAGGCAAATACCGTCATACAAAGTGCTGTAAAAATCATCATCAGTGTAGGTAATCCAATACCGATAGAAACTGTGGTATTATCCGTTTTGCGCATATTTACCACCCATCTTTCTCACCCTTATTTTTTCCAGGGTATTTCCGTTATCATCTATGGCAATAATCGTATATACATTCTCCTGTTTTTCTACAGAAACAACATATCCTTCTTTCTGTATACAGGTTTCTTCCATAGGGTTTTGCTGAAGTTCTTCTGCAAGATTACTGACTTCTACAGAAGCTCTGTATTGCACATCTGCCAGTGTATTTTTCTGTTTTGCACTGAGAAATAAGGATACAAAGACAACAGAACATACTGTAAACATCACAATGTCCAATAACAGTTCCAGCAGGAAATGAAAGTTCGTATTCTGCTTCATGATACCTTCCTCACTTTCATCGTTGTTCCATTGACAGTGATATAAAAGACATCTTTCTGTTGAGACACAAAGTAGCTAAGGATATCACAGATTTTTGTACCACCTTCCAACGTCTTTTTATCTCCTTTGTATACCAGCTCATACAAAGCATGATCTTCATAATATATACTGGTGGAATACCCTTGAGAATGAATAGTGATTACCTCATCTTTCACTTCAATACTGTCGAGGTTTTCAGCCTGATAAATTTTAGTAGAAAGGTAGGCAAGAGGAATCTGCTCATTTTCTCTTTCTGCCATAGATGCAGTTCCTTTTGCATAGGCCCTTGCCCCATACATGAGCATAAAGACACTGCCAAGTATAAACATCATACATAGTATTAAAGATAGCACTACCTGACTGAGTGTATTTTTCTTCATCCCTGCATCTCCTTTCTTCATGTTTTGTTACTGGCCTTTATATGTCACCAGAATATCCGGAAACAGGTTGGCACCTGCTGCCTGATAAAATACATTGATTTTAGAATCATCTATCACAAGGCCATAGGTATCTTTCAGATACTGGATATTTGAAGGATAATAGCCTTCTATGCTGTAACAGGTGAGTGCGGCTTTTTTAATATTCTCTTCTATCGTAGTCAGCTGATGTCTTTCATAAGATTTCTTTGAAGCACTGATACCTGCAAAAATACTGATGAACATCACACAGACAAACAGACAGAGTATCTTTCTGTATATCCTCATAAGCCTGCCATAATCCCACTCAATGGCAACATCACTGCCAGTAAAATCATACCTGCAATACAGGATAATAAGATAACCAGTGCAGGTTCAATGGTATTCAATACTTTCTGAATACTGTAATCCATATCCTTTTCATAGGCCACTGCTATCTGTTGCATGGCAGATTCAAAGTGACCGCTCTTTAAGCCAATAATCAAAATTCTGTTATAGGTTTCTTTAAAGATCTGCTCTTCCACAAGACACTCTTTCATGGACAATCCCTGTTTCAATCCGGAAGAGACAGCATTTATTTTTGTTTTCACCCTTATGTCTTCACACATGGAGGAACACATATCCAGTGCTTCCTCCTGACGGTATCCACTGTTTAACAGCAACGATAAGCCATAAGCAAACTGCACTACACTTAAATCATACGCAAGAGACTTAGTGATAATAAACTTCTGTAAAACTCGGGCAAATGAAGTATGAGATATGCGTATTGAGATATAGATATACAGGCATATAACAAAAGCAATCACCAATATCACAAGAGAAATCAAAGCAACGCACTTTCCTGTTTCAAAAAGGAAAAGAGAAGTACCACTCATCTGCAATCCCATACTGCTGAGTACAGACTGAAACAAAGGTAATATCTTCCACAGCATGACAATAATCACTGCCAGCATCATCATAATTAAGATACCAGGATACGTTAAGGCATTCTGAACTTTTCCCTGTGTATCATACATACGATGATAATAGAGACTCAGTTCATGAAAAACTTTATCCAGATACCCACTGGTTTCTCCCACTTCCACCATATGCACAAAGTAACTGTCATACATACCCGATGTACTTAAAGCTTTGGACAAAGAAGAGCCTTTCTCCATATCAGAAAGAATATTCTTCAAAGCATTGGCATATTCCACATCTTTGATTTGCGGAATGATAGCCTGCAATCCTTCTTCTGCACTCAGTCCGCCATTCAGTATCATTTCCAGCTGTTCACAAAATTGAGCTTTTTCCAGTTCATTAATCTTTTTCATACACGATTCCTCTTAATACGTATATTTCACATCATACGGTCCATCATACGTACTGTCCATAGACGCATAGGTAGGATCCATAGATGTCCATTCCCCTCTTTTAAAGTAGATGTGTGGTTTGATCCATCCCATATTTTCTATATAGACTTCCACCCAGGCATGATATCCTTCATCAACCATACCGGTGACTACTTTTGTAGGAATATGTTGTACCCGTAACATTGCCCCAAGTAGCGAAGCATAATCGAAACAGATACCTTTCTTTTTTGCATACACATCATCCAATACGGGTAATACAAACTTCCCCTCTATCTCATTGAGCTTATCGTAATCATATGTAATGGTATCTATAACCCAATTGTAGATATCTCTGACCCTTTCAAGGTCTGTAGTATCCTCTTCAACCAGTTCAAAAGACTTCTTTAAACAGGTGGTATCCTGTGTGTAATCCACGATCTGATTAGGATACAGAAATGGCAAAAACTCACTGTCCAGTGCTACTTCTATATCTGTATTCCATAGAAGAGCATACTGATCCCCCTCCACATTTTCATATACTTTGATGGTATACGTACCATCACCCATATTGAACGGAAATACTTCATATTCCAGATCTTTATGAATATCATACGTACATTTTTCTTCCCCAAGAAATACCTGCAGTTTTAACATTGCATGATTCTCTGTCAACGTCTTTAACATAAAGTATCCCTGAGAATAATTGGAATAATCCAGCTGCACATACTCATTACCATCCACCAATATCCCATCTGCAGATGGCCATAGTATTTCTTCTATTGTATAACTCTTACTTTCAGGGTTATTTTCCTTTGCCTGAGTACATCCGATAACACATATCGCTATGCAGAAAGCACTCAGAAGTTTCAACCACACGCACCATTTTTTCATACCATTATTTTACTATAGAAAATAGCATTCCGTTTGTGTATTCCTGTACTTTTCCATCCCTTTTGAAAGCTAACATCACGAGCCTCCTTTGCACTACTTAAAAAGCAGGCTCTTAACCTCCAAGGTTACTCATACCATGAAAGTTTAGAGCCTGCTATTGAGTTTCTTGAGCTTTTTTACCTCGCAAATAAAATCAAGTCACTGTGCCGAACTGTGTTATCAATCAAAAACTCTCGTAATATCCTGATACCGGTTAATCACACGATAAATCTCTACATACTCTTTTCTTATCTTGTAGAGAATCAAATAGTCTTTCCATACCGCATATTTATAATCTGTTCGAAAGCTGACTCGCTTTGAAAGATCTGCTCCCATTCCCGGAAACATCTGAAGATTTTCAAATTTACCATAAATTTCCTTTATAGTCTTTGCCGCATATTCTTCGCTATCTTCAGCAATATACTCCCGGATATTTTTCAGATCCTTCACAACAATCGGATTGACCCGCAATTTTAACATCTTATTCCCCCACAAGTGCTTTCAGCTCGTCCAGACTTAGCCAGCCTTCGTCATCTTTCACTGCTTCTTCCGCTTCCTGCAACTTCAAAAGAAGCTTTTTTTCTGCGCAATCACGTTCATAATCTTCAAAATCCATAACTACAAAACGTCCTCTGCCATTCTTTGTCAGATATAGCGGTTCTCCTTTACGACAATTTTTCAAAACTTCATTATAGTTTCTTAAATCAGATACCGGTAAAATACTAGTCATATTCTTTCAGCCCCTTTCTTAATTTCCTTTTGTTTTATCACTAATATTATACAAAAACAGCTGTAATATTCAACGTAGTTTTTTACAGCATTTCTTTTATATGCCAATACAGTAAAGAACCCGGAGTGTTCCGGGTTCTTCTGGTTTGACTCATCGATTAAGCATTCTGAAGAGTATTCTGTTCTTCGTCGTTTTCTGCGTTATCGTCGTCTTTTTTGTGCCATTTCTTAGCTAACACTGTAGTAACAACACTGATGAGAGCAAATACTACCATCAATACTGTCCACTTATCTGTCAGTGCCATTGGCAGAGACATATTTTCTGTCAAGAAGAATACGATAACTGCAACGATTGCGTCTACTGCACCGACAACTTTCCAGATTCTGTGACGTTTGGAGATTTCAGAATCTTCTTCGTCTTCTTCTGTACTCATGACTGTCTGAGCATCTGTATCTTCGTCTTGCTTAGCATCTTCTTCTTTCTTATGTTTGGAAAGAAGTGCGAAGATTGCAAGAACTACTGTGATAGCTGCGCAGATCAGATTAATCAGTGCCCAGTATGCTTTGCCTGCTGCCTCAGGAGTTGGATCATTCTTGATTGTCTCTGTCTTCTTTGGAGCAGTCTGTGGAGTCTTCTGTTCTGTAATGGTTGTTTTAGGAGTCTGTACTTCAGCTGTTGTTGGAGTATCCTGTGGAGCTACCTCTGGTCCTGGATTTACAGGAGGCTGTGGAGGAGTTACAGGGGCAACCTGCTGAGGAGTAACTGTTAATGTACCATTGACTGTTGTGACTTTGTAGTTGGAAGCCAGTGTATTTTCATTGAACGCATAGTCGAATGTATTTGCACTGGAACCTGCTGCTGTCTGAGTACCTGTTACATTGTATGTGACACCTTCACCAACTACGAATCCATCGCCTGTTATAACGATTTCACCGTTTGTAAGTGCTGTACCATCATATACTTTTTCAGCATTTCCACTTGTCATTGTGATTTCACGAGGAAGGATGTCATAGTGAACATCGAATGTGCCTTCGTAATTGTTCGTACCTGTTACTGTAACAGTAACTGTACCGGCATTAGTTGTGTCTTCGGAGAATTCCAATGTGTAATCTTTGCCTTCTTCAAGGACATTACCCTTATCATCTTTGATAACTGGTTTCTGTTGCTGAGATTCACCGTTGTACTTAACGTCTTCAGGTGTTTCAACTGTGATATTTGCGTCTTCACCTGGTTCTTCAGGTGTGACAGGAATAATGGACTTAGGTGTGATTTCAAATTTTCCAGCATTGTATGTTACATGGTAGTTACCTTGATCTTCATCACCTGTTACGTTGATAACATATGTTCCAACATCTTCACCTGGTTCTCTTTCAAGCTCGTAGATGACTTCATCATTTCCGATTGTACCTTCTACCTTGGCTGTGAGCTCAGGATCTGTTTCACCATATACCTTACCAGCATTGTTTGCTGTAACGGTTACTTCAGCAGGAGTGATTGCATAGGTTCTTACAACTGTTCCTGTGTAGTTACCAATACCTTCGATAGTTACTGTGATTGTATGTACATTTGTGAAATCTTCTGTGTCATAAGATACTGTGTAATCTGT
>CAKVLT010000043.1 GCA_934757945.1 uncultured Bulleidia sp.
GATTTACATAGATTCTTTTTGGCTTCTTCCACATCTTTACGATGATTACACGTATCTTGTGTCGTAGCCATTATCCAAACTCTTTCATAAACTTTTTCATGCTTCCTATGCGGAAGTAGCTTATCCATCCACGAACAATCTGATTCACTTTTGTAAATGTATAGGATAGTGGTTTGGCTACCGCTGCTTTTCTTTTCAGTGTTTCTCTGATTTTCGTGTAAAGCTTTGCCTTTCTGTCTTTGGCAGGTTTACATTTCCATCCACTTGCACCTTTCCAAAATGTGAATCCCAGAAAGTTACTTTTCGGCGGTCTTACTAATTTGGTTTTGGTAGCACTAACCTTTAGGAATAACTTTCTTTCAGCTTCTTGTCAAATTTATCCTTCGGTTTGTATAGCAACCTCACCCACCATTTAACTTTATAGCAAGTTTCTATACGTACGCTCGAAAAAATCGCTGCACCACTTCCTTCACTCATGGCATCACTGCCAACAGCTTGTGGTTTACTACACTTGGCGGTAAAGACCTGTGGTCAGTTTATCTCTGACTGAATTAGTGCCATGCCCGGCACACCACTAAAAAAGAATCCGAAAATTCATTCCGGATTCTTTTTTTGATTATTCAGCAGGATCAACTTCAATTAATCCATAAGTGCCATCAGATCTCTTATAAGTGACAGCAATTTTCTTAGATTCATCATCTGTGTAGATGTAAAAATCATGATTACTCAATTCCATCTGCATGATAGCTTCATCAAGATCCATAAGATCTGCTGTAATTGTCTTTGTCTTAACAGGAACTGTCTCGGCTTCTTCTTTTGCAATGTCTTCGGTAACAAATGATGTCGCAAGATGTTCTCTGTGTCTTCTGGATAATCTTGTCTTTTGACGACGAATCTGATCTTCCAGCTTATCAATAGCGAGATCAACTGCAGCATAGAAATCATCATTAACGACTTCAGTACGCAGAATTCCAATCTTTGTAGGAATTGTTACTTCTACTTTCTGTGAATTTGGATACACTCTTGCAACAACTCTTGCAATGGTATTCGGATCGATTAATAAGTATTTATCCAGTGTGGATAATTTTGCTTCAATCTTCTCCTTCATTGCTGGTGTAACCGTAATGTTCTTCCCAATAATTTCAAACCGCATATTCGTACCTCCTTATTCTGTATACCATATAGCGGACAATTGTATTATAAAAACAACGTAGTTAAAATTATATTATTGTCTACCTCTCTCCTTACTTATAGTATACCCGATTACGAACATTATTCCACTATTTTCTTAAGCCATGCATACACAACTGTCATAGCATACGTATCCATTCCACAGTACTTTTTCAGGTTCTCAATGATTTCCTGTTTGTTCTCTATATTCTCTTCATTATCCAAATGTCTCCATTGGAAAACAGCATCCATACCTTTATTAATATCTAAATCCAGATAGCTCTTATCGTTCATCATAGCCATGATTTTTTTCAAAGACCACTGACCTTCCATTCTCGTGTCATACACAGCACCTGTAATAAAAGGAATTTGTAAATCTTCCATACGTTCATAAATATTCATCAGCTGTGAAGCATACTGCGGAAACTGTTCAGCCATTTCCATCAAACGAATTTTTTCTGCACCTTCAGCATTATACGCAACTACAGTCCCTGAAGTACAGGTATCTTTTAAAAGCCCCTGAATCAGTGCTTCTCTGTCATCGTGTATAGACAAAAATACAGAATGTGTCATTGCACCGTCTTCCTTCAGAACATGAATGGAGTATTCAAACGGCAACACATCATATGGTTTCATACCAGGATATGGCGGAATGGCAAATCTTTCCCACTCAAAATCAAGAAAGGTAACAGGATAATGTACTCTGTCCAGCCAGGATTTCAAAGCCAGTCTGTCAGCAAAAAAGCCATTATTTTTATCCGCCATGATTTCAGCATATTGCATTCTGGACCCTTCGATTCTGTCTGTATCCGCATCCTTTAAGTACAGCTTTCCTTCCTGATACATTGCATATTTATTCTGACTGCTGGAAAGTGTCAGAATGGAGTTACATGGCAACTTCTCATTTTCAGGAAAGCAGGTATCAAAATACAGACACTTTTTATGTGAAGAACACTTACTGGTTCTTTCAGGAACACCAGGACTCCGCCCTTCAGCCGCTTTCATTTCCTGTAATACAACATCTGGATCCAAGCTGTATTTTTTCACTGCATCAGCAATACGTATGGAAGGATGATTGTTTTTATTGTAGAAACAATCTGTAAGAACAAACAGCTGTTTTACATCCAGCTCTTCCTCACGTACATAATCTGCATTCAGATGCAATATCTTCATATCCTTTACATGAATACCATTATGCTCCAGAACCCATATGGTCAAAGCATAGAAAGTACTGTCATCATTGTGCGGATATAACCCAACAAAAAGAAAGTATACTTCCCATCCTCCATCAACTTTATGCAGAAAAGGAACTTTCACTCTTAAATCATGGTATTCAAATCTGGCTTTCACCAGCCATTCATGTTCTTTTACAGCTTCTAAAGCAACTGAAGGCTCATCTCCTCTTTTTCCTAAAAAATAAGAGGAAATTCCAAGTCTTTCTGCAGCAAGCAGAGTCACTTCATCATCTATGCGTACAAAAGGATTGAATACAGTCTTTTCCTTTTGTTTCTCATAAGCATATAAAAACGGACAACGTATATATTTTTTATAATCAGATATGTGATACATGTATAACTCTTCTTTCAGTGGCTATTATAACACAAGGGCCGGCTTTCACCGACCCTTGTAGTGTATTTACTTAAAGTCCTGCACTTTTTGGCAACATTGCTGCACCAATAATTCCAGGTTCCTCCAGTTTGGAAATCACAAATGGTGTATCTCTGACCGCTTCATGAGAATATGCTTTGAAATTTTCAATAACTCCAGGAAGGAACTTGTCCGCACTCTTTGTCATTCCACCGCCAATAATAAACATATCCGGATCACATACACATGCTACAGTAGCAAAATACTGCCCAAGATCCTGTTCCATCTGTGCAACTATTTTCTGTGCTTTTTCTTCACCTTCAGCAGCTTTATCAAAAACTACTCCTGCATGAGGAATTTCAGCTTCCCCATAAGCTTCTCTTCCCTTACGTACAATAGCTGTACCGCTTGCTTCATTTTCAATAGCACCAACATTCAGATAATTGACCTTTTCACGATTACGGTCAATGACAATATTAGCAACTTCGCCACCAAATCCATGCTTACCAGAAACCGTCTTGCCATTCACCACAAGAACTCCACCGATACCTGTGGAAATAGTGGTATAGAATACAACATCCAGTCCTTTTCCTGCTCCTACAAGAGCTTCTGCAAGACCTGCCACATTGGCATCATTATCCAAAAATGCAGGCAGTCCGAATTCCTTTTCCAACTCTTTTGCAAAAGGATATCCTTTAAATCCCGGAAGATTTGTAGACAGCACCATAGTACCTGCTTTTGTGTCTACTGGACCAGGTACACCAACTCCAATACCTTTTGCTTCATTCCAGCCAGGAATTTCACGAACCATTTCCTTCAGATTCGCCATTACTTTTGCCGGTCCTTCCGTTCCATAAGAAGGTCCCTTCACCTGAGCAAGGACTTTTCCATCCTCACTTATTTTTGCAACACGTACATTTGTGCCGCCCAAATCAATTCCGATATAGGTTTTCATACTCTCCTCCTGTTCTAACAATTATAGTTCTTCGCCTATCAGATTTTGTCCACTTACTTTTGTAATTCTCACATGAGTAAAGCTGCCTTGCTCATGATCTTTATCAGATCTGAAACGGATATTACCGTCTACATTATCCGGTGCAAACTCATAACTTCTTCCAATGTACATGCCTGTCAGAGGATCTTTGCTTTCAATCAGTACTTCATATTCTCTGCCAACTCTTTCCTGTAACAAAGTAATACCAATTTCCTGCTGCACAGCAAGTATTTCATTTTTTCTGCGTAATTTTTCTTCTTCAGAAACTGTTTCTTCCATCTCGTAGGCTGCGGTACCTTCTTCCTTGGAAAAAGTAAAAGCACCAAGTCTGTCGAATTTAACCCGAGAAATCATGGAAAGCGTAGCTTCATGGTCTTCCAGGGTTTCACCAGGAAATCCTGTAATTAACGTAGTTCTCAGTATTGCATTTGGCATTCTTTCACGAATTTCACTGGTTAAATCCAGAATCTTCTGCCTGCTTGTTTTTCTTCTCATAAGATGCAGAATCTTATCAGAGCCATGCTGTGTAGGAATGTCAAAATACGGAACGATATGCTTGGAATTCTGTATAGTTTCAATCAGACCATCCGGAATTTCATCAGGATATAAATACAGCATACGAATCCAGTGAATACCTTCAATCTGATCCAGCTCTTTCAACAGCTCCGTCAGATGTAACTGTCTGTCAAAATCAAATCCATACCTCGAACAATCTTGTGCTACCAGAGTAATCTCTTTTACTCCGATGGACGCAAGACGTTTAGCCTCCTCAAGCACCTGATCCATAGGAACAGAATGTAATTTCCCGCGAATACCCGGAATAGCACAGAAACTGCATCGGTTATCACAACCATCAGATATCTGCAAATAAGCCATCCATGGTTTACCGGAAAGAACTCTGTGTGAAAAGCCAAATCCGTTAGCAATACGAACACCTAAAACTTCCGACAGAATCGTTCCCATATCTTTGTATTCATCAATGGAAATAAATCTGTCCACTTCCGGCATTTCTTCTTCCAGCTGAGGCTTATATCTTTTTGCAAGACATCCCATCACAATAAGTTTTTTCAAATTCTTTTGTTTCAGATCCGCTGTATTCAATATCGTTTCAATCGCTTCAGACTTTGCACTTTCTATAAAGCCGCAGGTATTGATGATGATTGCTTCAGCTTCCTCATAGGAGGTTGTAATCTCCTGATTCGAGAATTGCAACATCCCCAAAACATTCTCTGTATCTACAAGATTCTTGGCACAGCCAAGAGATATCATTCCAATCTTCATTTTTATTACCCTTTTCTAAGCAATATTGTACCACACACTCAAAAAAAAGAATCCCTGTAATAAGGATTCTTAATCTGCCAGGGTTCCGAAAGGATCCCATGGAGCAACTTCTTTCGTTTCGGACTCCAGTGCCTTTAAAGCCTTATCAGAAAGATACTTCTTATGAATGGCAGCTACATACATGTATTTATCAAACCATGTATCACTGGCAATAAAATATCCTTCATTGGCGATTTTAGTTCCCCAGGAGTTTTCAATCTTCCATCTTGTAGGTTTACCATCCACAAGATTAACCCCAGTGAATACCATAGCATGGTTCATCGCTGACTGTCCATATTGCAGCATATCCGCCTTGGACATATCCAGGTGCATGTCAAATGTTCCCTCGTAATCAAATGCCTGATCATCCCACAGCCCCTTTTCTCGATCACCATCCTTACCGCAATCACATCCAAACCAAACCAATTCTCCTGCTTTCAGCTGTGCTATGATGGCTTCTTTAAAATCTTCCAGAGGTATATTCAGTAAAGAAATCGGCTCTCCGTCCACAACATTTCCAAGATATTTTACAGTGTATTTTGAGTAATATGGCTTATCCTGTGTAGGAGAATGAATCACATTCACATAATCATGAAGATCCACTCCCAGCCATGTATGATAAAAATCAAGTGGCGTTATATCATATTCTGCATGAGGTACGTCTTTTTCATCATAATATTCAAAAGTAAATGACTTAGGTGGTACACCAAAACAGGAAGTTAACAAAGAATAGATTTCTTTCAATGTCTCTTCTTTATATGCAGGTATTTCCTCTTCTTTTCCCTGCGCTTTTAAATTTCTTGTATCTGCCACAAATTTTCTGAGTCTCAGATTCAGAATAGAATTCATATTTCTTGTATGAGAAGACTGATATGTTTCAGGAAAAGCACTTTTAGGACAAAGACCATATTTTTCCACAATGGATACCAACATATTCCATTGACCACCATCGCCTACTGGTGACTGTAATAAGAAACGCATTACCTCACTATCTGATGGAGAATCTATTTCTTTAAGAGCACACTCCATAAACCAGTTTGCTTTTTCAAGTTTGTCATAAAACGCAATGTAATTCTGAGATAATTCAAAATGTTTAATGGAATACTTTTTTGCAATCATTTCCCTCAGCACATTCATCGCAGAAAAAATCCAGCATCTTCCTGACTGTTCCTGAGAAACAGCAGTCTGAGTTTTATTATCCACGGAGAAGACATAAGGATTCGCACATTCCGCCTCAAAGCAACGTGAGATGGTAGAAATATCATTCTTTGTACATGCATTTCTTACCACACGTTTCTTGGAATCCTGCATTACATCCTCATGTAGAGAATTAAGTATACTATCATTTATTGCCTGCATAACCATACCTTCTTTCTGTAATCAGTGTACTATCTTTTTCAGACAATTCTATGGAAATGCTCAAAAAAAGAACCTTTTTTCAAAGATTCTTTTCTTCTCAGTACAGGTAACTAGGAACTATGTAAGCAAGCCCAAAAGTTTGTGCAACTTTAGAGGTTTACTATAATTCATGACTTACGCCACAGTCACGCTACATGGCTGATTAACAACGGGGTAAATATAGTTGCTGTAAGTAAAAGATTGGGTCACTCAACAATTGATCAGACATTAAAAACTTACACGCATCTCATGGCACAAAGCGATAATGAAATGATGGAATGCATTAATGCAGCCAACACCGATAACTCGAACTATCTCACAGATGTCGCATAAAAAATAAAAAACCCTTATTTAAGGGCTTTTTGATCACTTAGTGCGGATAACAAGACTCGAACTTGCACGATTCTCACCACTGACACCTGAAATCAGCGCGTCTACCAATTCCGCCATATCCGCATGTGCTTTACTATTCTAAACAATAAATACCAGAATGTCCAGAAAAAAAATTCTTAAAAAATCATATATTTTGAGAAAAAAAAGATATAACTTTACTGCTTTTTAACAATATAAATATTGAGAGGAAATATAAAATCATGGAAATTACATATGAAGTAAGAAAAGAAGCTTTCAACCACCTTTGTTCCACCTACACGCAACACAATAGATGGGCAAAAACAATTCAGGCCAATACCTTTTTATCAAAGATAGGCGATACACATCTGCAATATGACTCCTCATATGAAAGAAACAGACAGTATCTATGTTTATTACAGCAACTGCATAAATTCCACACTATGCTGGATGCAATAGAAATCATGTATGGAGAAAAAGCAAAAGTGTTGGTATACAGGCAATATGCTCTGAAAGAAAAACAGTCCGTCCTGGCATTGGAATATGGAATCTCTGTCAGAACATTGCAGAGAAGAATGCATACCTGGATTTACGGAGTACTTATGGAGGAATGCGTATATGATTCAAACTTTTAGAAAAGAATGTGCAAAATATACTTACTATCAGAAACATCTGCATCATCTTCAGTTGGAGTATCAAGAAATGGAATGGAAATCTTATTGTATCCATAGTAATGATTACAAGCAAAACTATGATCATCATCCTGTACAATATCTGAGTACAATATGGCTTGAAAATAAAAATAAGCTCGAAAAAGAAATACAAGAAATCAAAGCTAAAATTCGATGGATAGAGACTGGATTTCAATATCTTGAACCATCAGGTGATACATATATGTTATGGCAGCTTTTAGTTAATAAATACCCTTATACCAAAATGGCAGAAGAGATGGACATATGTCCCACCAGTCTGCACAGAAGAGTTACCAACGATTTAAAGAAGTATCTGCCAAAAGAAAAAGAAGAAAGTTGCCCTTCTTCCTAAAACTGTGCAATAAGTTTTTTTGCTTCTTCTGCTTTAATATCATCAAAACCACGTAATGTCTCGCATTGTACAAGATACTGGCTAAGATGAGGTAACCCTAAATCATCAAAAATGATAAATCCTTTAAAATCAGGGTGTTCCAGAAGATAATCTGTGATATGGATTTCTCTGTTTTTAGAAAACTCCATTTCTGTAGTGCCAACTACCGGTACTCTTTCATCCATTCCTCCCTGTAAAAGGTATTTTTTACAATACTCCACTCCGGAGAATCTCCAGGAAGAAGAAATAACAATTTTAATAGAATGTTGCAGGCAGAAATCAGATAGGCGCTTCATGCATTTTTCATCCACAAACTGAAATTTTTTTGCTTTTTCCATAACAATTTCCTGATATTCCGGCGTATTCGGATCCAGGAATACATTAATAACGCCATCAAAATCCAAAAATCCATAATAAACAGCTTCAGAATTTTGCGCATTCTTTTCTAATATCTTTCGTATTTTATCTAAACGTTCTTTCCACTCAACATCACTGATTTCCATGCAATACCCCTTTTAAGCTATCATTTCATTGTAATCAGATGTATCAGTTTCTGCCTCTGAGCATCCTGATCATATGCGTCCATATTTCTTTGATTACGTAGATATCTTTCCAGATATTCTTTTGAAAACATAAGACTGTTTCTGACATCTACAGTCGAAATCCTAGAAATGATAAACGCTAATATAATAACAGAAATATCTTCTTCTTTCACGGCAATTTGTGTATTCCATTCCACACGAAGATCTTCGGTGCCATCTCTGTATACAACACCTGTATCCTGAGTAAAGCAAAATACACCTCGTCCCGTCTGTTTCTGAAGAAGCCCAATAGCAGTATACAAATCTTTTGATGGATGTAAGCCACCAGCCTCCTGCCCACTGAGACACACTTCACAGGATAAAGACAATATATCTTTCAGAACATCTTCCTCTATATTTTCAAGATTTCCCTGAGGCACAAAATACAACGGACAGTCGAATCTGGAAATGCTTTCCACCAGTTCCTCAGCACCATTGCCACAGAATAAATCTCCAAAGGCTACAATGGCTAATATCTCTTCACCATCTGTATATTCCGTAAAGCTTTCATCAAAATCATATTCACTTCCCGGCACAACCATTCCTGTCTTTTTTCCCTGTGCATCTTTAAGACAATATTCCACCCCCTGCAGTTCATCCTGATGATATTCCACAGGAATATGTTTTTCTTCTGCAAGTTCTTCCACCTTCTGACCATAAACTCCGCTTCCTACAGGCGCCACAAGATCTACAGGTATGGAGAATGCCTCAAACATTTCATAAGCCTGAAATGCAGATCCCGCAGATTCAAAATCAGTGGATTTCGGTGTGAAATCTTCTCCTTCTTTTGGAAGTGTTTGCACGGCAGCCACAATCTTGCAGCCCATTCTGGCAAATATCAGCACTTTTTTCATAAATATCCTTTCTACAGAGTCATATCTACAGACTCTTTTTCAAATTGTTTTGTATACAAAGAGAAATAATATCCTTTTTGTTTCATCAGCACAGGATGAGTACCCTTTTCCACTATTTTTCCATCTTTTACCACCAGAATAACATCTGCATCAACGATAGTGGATAATCTGTGAGCAATTACAAAAGACGTTCTTCCATGAATGACTGTCTGTATTGCGTCCTGCAGATGCTTTTCTGTCACCGTATCAATGGAAGATGTCGCTTCATCAAGAATCAGAATTTTTGGATCAGCAAGTAAAGCTCTGGCAAAAGACAGCAGTTGCTTTTCACCTGTAGAAAGTAAACTTCCACCTTCTCCAACTTCACTGTCCAGTCCCCCGTCCATTTTTTCTATAACCTTTTCTGCATGAACAAGTTTTAATGCCTGATAAATCTCTTCGTCCGAAGCCTCAGGATTTCCATATCTCAGATTATCTCTGACAGATCCTGAAAATAAATGCGGTGTCTGCAGTACATAGCCTATATTGGAATGCAACCACAATTGTGATCTTTCTCTGGCATCTTTTCCATCAATCAGAATCTGTCCTTTTGTCGGCTCAAAAAATCTGCATACAAGATTTACAAGAGTAGATTTCCCTGCACCCGTTTCTCCAACAATAGCCACATTAGTACCAGCAGGAACTTCCAGATTAAAATGTTCCAGTACCATTTCCTGACCATCCGGATACTGAAAGCTGACATCCCTGAAAACTATTTCACCTTTCAGTTCTTCCCAGTTTTCCTTTTTAGGTTCAAATGTAGTGCCATATTTCTCTATAACTTCTTCTGTATCGCTGACATCAGACTGTTCACTCATCAGGTTGAAGAAACGTTCAATATTTACCTGAATACCAAATAAAGCAGAGAAAGTTTCCACAATAATCTGGATAGGATCAATCAGATTTAAGGCATAGGTTACAAACACAGATAATGTTCCAAGTTCCATAACCCCTTCCATTGTCAGTTGTCCGCCTTTCCACAAAACTACTGCCAATGCTGCAAATGTCATAAATGTCAGCATGGAAATAAACAGAGCTCCAGTTCTCTGCGTACGAACGCTGTATTGTTTCATAGTATTCGTATCTTTTCTGAATTCCTGCTGCATCAGATTTTCAATAACAAGAGTCTTAATGGATTTTGCACCAGTAATACCTTCATTAAAATCACTTGTAATCTGTGAATTCAATTCTCTGACCTTTCTGTTATATAAAATCATCTTTTTCTGAAAGAATGTAATCAGGATAACCGTTACAGGAACTATCAGCAGCACAAGAAAAGCCAGATGAAAATTCGTTTTCATCATGACAATGATAACAAACAGAAGATAGGACACATTCCAGACAATATCCATAAATCTCCAGGAGGCCATTTCTCCGATTTTCCCTGTATCACTCATCACTCTCGCATGAATATAGCCTACATTATTCTGATTAAAATAGGAAAATGACAAAGTCTGTAAATGATTAAAAGAAGCATTTCTCAGATCTCTGTCCACATGCATTTCAATCTTTCCGCATAAGTACGTACTCATGAAAAAACTGATTACCTGCACCAGAAGTAAAACTGCATATCCCACAATAAATGCAGGTAAAGTATCTGTGGTTTTCAAGGCAATAAAATGATTCAGTGCATACCTGTTAAACAAAGGCCATACAGCATCTATCAAAGAACCTAGAGCTCCCAGAACAGCAGCAACACAAATCATTTTTTTATATTTTTTTACATAAGGCCATATTTTAGGAACCCCAAACCATGGCAGCGTTTTTATTTCTTCCTGTTTTTCCATCATTCCTCATCCATCTGTGTCTGTAAAGCATAGATATGTTTATATACACCATCCTGCTTTTGAAGTAATTGTGCATGTGTACCAGATTCAACAATTCTTCCTCCATCCAGTACATAGATAATATCTGCATGCATAAGTGTAGAAATTCTGTGAGCTATTAAAATTGTAGTGGTATTTTCCGTGTATTCTTTTAAAGAGGCACGTATTCTTGCATCCGTTTCTGCATCCACCGCAGATAAAGAATCATCAAAAATCATAATTGGCGGTTTTCTTATCAGCATCTGCGCAATGGCAGTTCTCTGTTTCTGACCACCGGATAATGTAACCCCTCTTTCACCCACAAAGGTTTCATATCCCTGTTTGAAATGAGATATTGCATGATCCAGACTTGCAATATGGCTTACTGTTTCCACCTCTTCTTTGGAAGCACTGTCCTGAGCAATTTTGATGTTGTCATACAGTGTTTTTGAAAAAAGATACGGTTCCTGTAAAACCATTCCGATATTCTGCCTTAAATATGGCAAAGAAATATGCTGTACTTCAGTACCAGAAATGGTAATTGATCCGTCCTGCATAGGATATATTCCATCCAGCAGATACATTAAAGTACTTTTCCCACACCCTGTACTCCCCAGAATACCAACAGTAGAACCTGCTGGAATTCTCATGGATATATCATGCAGCACCGGTATATTTTCTTCATAGGCAAAGCTTACATGATCAAACACAATATCTCCATGCATATCCGGGGTTTCTTTCTGCGAAGTATCTTCCACAGGAGAATGCATAATATAGGCAATTCTGTCTATGGCAATCATAGCTTTGGATAACTGGGCAATCACTCTTCCAATTTGTCTTACAGGCCATGTAAGCATGGCATTATACCCAATAAAGGAAATATAGCTGCCTGCTGTCATTTCACCTTTCACAGCAAAATATGCCCCTAATGAAGTAACGGTAAGTATCTGCAGTCCTGAGAAAAAATCACCTGTACTCCAGAACATGGATAATAATTTCATCAGATGCACCCACATGGAGGTATAGGATGCATTCTGTGTTTCAAATCTTTCTCTTTCATAAAATTCTCTTCCAAAAGCCCTGACAACACGTACACCTGTCAGATTTTCCTGCGCAATAGCAGATAATTTACCTTCCTCTTCATCCGCATGCTGGAATGCTTTACCAATCTTTGTATGAAAGAATACACTGTAGGAAATAATCACAGGAATAAAGCAGGCACTGATAACCGCAAGTCTGAAATGAATCTGCATCATAAAAGAAACAGCAAGTACAATCAATACAACAATTCTGAGTAAAGAAGTTAGCTGTTCAGATAAAAAAACTTTGATAGTTTCCACGTCAGAAGTACATCTTTGAATAATATCACCAGTCTGATTTTCTCCATACCAACTGAATGGCAATCTGGATAAATGTGCATACAACTGATCTCTCATGTTTTTAACCAATATCTCAGATCCAATCGCATTGCATAGTCTGAAACAAAAATGAACAAATGCATAAACAACAGCTACAGCAATAATCATCAATGCAACATAATATAAATGCTCTTTCAGAATACCTACGCCTCCAATGACATCAATCCAGCCATTTGCAAATGAAGGTAAAGAACTTGGAAGATTTCCAATAACACTGTCTACAGTAAATCCAATAAGCTTAGGATTCACCAAGGAAATAAACTGCATACTGACAGCAAAAAGGACAGCTAAAACAAACCATCTTTTTGAGCCATCTAGAAATTCAAAAACTAACTGTAACCTGTTTCTCTTCATGCATCAAATTATACAGAAAACCTGCATATTCCACAATTTCAATGCTCGGATATCCTCCTCATATCCTCTTTGGCAATCCAAATTCAGCAAAACAAACATTAGACGAGTATCTCTTAACATATATTCTGCAAATCTAAACAAGCTGAACAATCAATTTCCGTTTGATGTATGCAGCACTGTTCTCAGAGAGGATATTCTGCTACAGGAGCCATTCGGAATCATTAAAATGCATCATTAATTTTCCAGTGCCATTATTTATAAAGATCTATATCCTCGATTTGCTGTATTGTTATGAAAAAAAGAATTATTTAAAACTAAATGAAGAATGAGCCTTCTCTAAAAGCTCATGAGGTTTACTATTGTCAACACATTAATGTACATAGTTAAATACTTTTTTGAATTTCGCTACCATATATCACCTCTATTAAATATTTAGCGCAATTGCTAACGGCTTATAACATCATTCCACAAACTTATTTTTTCTCTGTGCTTGATGTACCAGTTATAGAATGAAAAGTATTTGTGATCTTCAATATAGTTATCCATGACTTTGAAAAACAAATCTGTTGCATTATCCGCAAGTTCTTTGCTTTTATCTGTAATCTGGTTTGTATGATGTCCTGATGAATATACAGGTACTCCCTTATCAAATAATACATATTCAAATGAACATTCAATAGTGACTCCATCAGGCTTTTTATCATAAATTTTTTTCCATGTATAGTCATGCTGCCACGGGATAAATATATTCAGATCAGACATAACAACATCCATGAATGAAGTTGTGATTTGCAAATAACAACGTATATTATGATTTATTTTGATTTTTACTTTTTTAAGTTTCGCTACCATACATCATCTCTATAGTCCTCCTACATGTTTAAGACACTACAAAGAATGAAAAAATCCTATCGAACAGATAGGACTTCAATACAAGATATAGCTAATCCTATCCATCTGGCATTAGCACCTTACTATCAGCAGGTTGCTGTGTGATCATCGAGCCAGTCTCTAACACACTCTTTATAGGTCATATTTAAATTAGCAAAACAATATCCATAACACAATACCTTCAACAAAAGAAATTCAATTACGTTATATATACTGTATAATCCACATATCATTTTAAATCAGTATTAGGGTCAAGAGAAAATCACCAAAAAGTGTCAGTCGGAAACAGCCAATTTTAGTCAAAAGAAAATCGCCATAATTTAACATAATAGGCAACCGCGGAATCTGCAGACATCTTATCCAGAAGTTGTCTTTCTGCCATCTGTTCTTCCAGTACACTTTTCAGTTTTCTGTTTCTCATATGTACCATTACAGTCAGGATATGAAGCAGAACAATCAGCACGGTTATAAAAGCCAAAACTGCCATGGACTGCAGTTGCTTCGGAAATATATATTTAATTTCTGTCATAACAAAACCCTCTCTATGTTTCCTAGCTGCTTTTCCCATGCAT
>CAKVLT010000044.1 GCA_934757945.1 uncultured Bulleidia sp.
CTACTAGAAATGGACTGGTCAGCCAATCACTTGGCAGGTAGCAAGAATCCCCTGTCTTCAGACATGGGGAGTGTCAACGATTATGACTATATTAAAAAACATCTTTTTTTCCGCATGATGCCTATGGATGCATTACATGAAAGTGGCCTGGATGACAAGATACCTTATAAACAATTAGGAGATATTGCCATCACTTCCAGTATTACTGTCAAGGAAGATGAAAGTTGTAGATGCAATACTTTCTTTGTGAATGAATGGTTAGAGAGGTTTGGAATTGATAAGGAACAGTTATTTGATGATACATTTAAGACTTCTAATAAATTAATGAAATATACCATGAGTTCTTTAAGACATATGGTTGAGCCGACAGAAGAAGCTAAGAATGATTATAGTTTAGGAATTGTTATTACGGATAAGTCTTGCAGTCACGGTGCAGGTGCGATTATGTATGGTGATATTATGGAGAGGGTTTCCGAAAAGTTAGATGGAGACTTTTTTATTATCCCATCTTCCATACATGAATTGATTGCAGTCCCTGTTTCGGATAATCCTGAAGAGCAATTAGATCACCTTGAGGATTCTGTGTGTAGTTGCAATGCGACTGTTTGTGAACCGGAAGATATTTTATCTTACAACGTATATTACTATGATCACGAAGAACGCAGGGTTAGTATGGCAAAGAATGTAATTGGTTCTAGTGAAGTTTATGGAAAGGAATTAAAAAAGGCTCATCATTTGATGAGTTAATGTTGCGGGGCGGAACGCCCCCAACTTTTTTGAGGTGACAATATGAAAAAATATGACGAATTAGAGAATTTAGATGAAACATTTGATGTGAATGAAGAAGCTGAACAGGTTGTTGATCCTGTTGACGTAATTGATTCTTTATCTGGAATGGATGAATCTTTTGACAATTATATGAAAGAAGAAGGTAACTAATATGCCAACTAAGGATCAGCAAAAGAAGTTGGAGTTTAGAAAAGCTGTTGCTGACAGGTTTTTATCTCTTCTTGATAAAAGTTCAGAAAATAATGATTATAAGTGGATCAAACAATGGACACTGCTTGCAAAAAGACCATATAACATGTCTACAGATGGAACTTATAGAGGTATCAATTCCCTGTATTTATCATTGATGGCAATGCATAACGGATGGAGTGATCCTAGATGGTTGACTATTGCTCAGATGAATAAGAAATTTCCTGGTGCAAGGGTAAAAAAAGGAGAGCATAGTACCAAAGTTGAGTTCTGCTCGTATATGCTCAAGGATGAAGACGGTAAAAAGACTAAGGTTGATGGCCGTACCATGATTAATATGATTCGCAGTGGTGAGAAAGAATGGAAAGATTTTATCTTTTTTCATACATACTGGCAGGTGTTCAACGCAGAACAATGCACTGGTCTTCCAGAGTATAAACCTGATGTTGAATTAAATCATAATGTATCTCAGTCTGACTATGTTTCAAATGTGGCCAAGAATTTAGGCATTGAAATAAAACATGGTGGTGATGGAGCATATTATATTCCAGCTAAAGATGAGATCCATCTTCCTAATTTAGAACAGTTCCACAGTGATTATGCTTACAATTCTACAGCTTTACACGAGCTTGCACATTCTACAGGCAATCCAAAAAGACTTAACAGAGATCTGCATGGATTCTTTGGCACTGAGGATTATGCCTTTGAAGAGCTTGTTGCCGAATTGACATCATGTATGACTTCTATTGAAATGATTCCTGATGATGAAGGAATGGATGAGTACCTTGAAAATCATTCCAAGAATCATATGGCATATATGAAATCATGGTCTAAATCTATTACTGAAGATCCAACTATTTTGGAGAAGGCATATAAACTTGCTGAACAGGCAACTGATTATATTGATCTTGCTGGCGGTGCATTGACATTAGAAGAATTTCAGAAATGGCAACCTACAGTTGATGTGCATTTGGATGAAGAAGGACGTATTTTATCGACTAATGTGAGAAAGCCTGAAGAGAAACAGAAAAAGGTTGAACTGAAAGAAGAAATTGAAAAACCTGTAATAAAGAAGGCGTGTGATCTTACTGTTGGTGAGGTTGTAAAATCTCCTGAAGGTGATGGTCACAGGTGGAAAGTGGAAGAAACACAGTCTCAAATTACTTTTAAGGATCTTGATTATAATTCTTTCGGTATTATTGCTGGAAATCATATAACAAAAACATATGCAGGGTGGGAAGATGAAGAGTATGAGGTCATTCCACCAGAACAGCTTAAACCTGAAATGACAGAAAAGAAAAAGGTTGTATCTTTCTAGGTTTAATATGGAAAAACAGATTAGTTTAACATTAGAAGAATTAAAGGTTTTAATGGACACTACTGACATTACTTTTGTGATTCAGTTTGAGGATTTTGAGGATGAAGGAAATCAGCCTGGTTGATACACGACTGGTTATTACAGATACTTATAGATCCAGTGGTAGCATTAATAACTTTCATGATGCTTTGAAGGTTATACTTGATAACTTTTGCGATTTGGATCGAGAGTATCTTTTTGTTATCAATATGAGCGTTGCATTAAAACCTATGAATTGTTGCGTTGTAGGTGTTGGATCAGTTGATGGTGCTTTGGTTTCGCAAAGAGAGGTATTTAAAACTGCACTGATAAGCGGAGCAAAAAATATACTTATTGCTCATAACCACCCATCAGGGAATCTAACCCCTTCCGTTCAGGACATACAAACCACAGAAAGAATTAAAAAGTCATGTGATCTTCTTGGCCTACAGCTGTTAGACAGTGTTATTTTCAATTATGATAAAGATATATACAGTATTATGTCTGAAAAGCTGGAACATTATGAAGATCATGAAGGAAAGAATATGACTTTTGTAAATCAACGGATATCTTTAGCAGAAGATACAGGAAGCAAGAAACACATTTTATAAGAAGGTTAGTCCTTCTTTTTTAGTTGCGGGGCGGTTCGCCCCGGAAGGAGAAAATATGGGAAAAACAAAGTTTGATGAGTTTGTTAAAGGTAGTCTGTCAGCGGTATGTAAGAGTATCTCTGATATGACATATCTTTATAAGAATCCGGATACAGGAAAACCTACAGTAGTTCCGGATAAGCATTATAAAAGCATTTTACAGGAAGAGCTCGTAATGAGCATGGATGCAGTTATTCAGGCCCAGGTATTAGATGTAGTCTATAAGTCTGTGACTAATCTTAAAGATGAATATCCAGAGCTTTTCAACCAGGCATTGTTGCTTATGGATCTAGGCAAGAAGCCAGATTCTTTAAATCTTAATGAGCATATTGCCGTTAAATTAACTGCACAGGCACTTGTGGAAGAGGAGAAGACTCAGAAGAAAAAGTTCCACTTGCTTGATAAAGGCGTGTTGGATGCTTATGAAGAAACAAAGAATAATGAGGATTTGATGCAAAGAGTAATTGATGGTGGTTTTGCTGCTGCTAATGAAGAAGAGGACGCGGATATAAAGGCAGTGGTTGTTGATTCCAAAGGATCTAAAATCATGAATTAGGGTGTATGACAGATACAGAAATTAAGATTGAAAGACTGTACAGAATTTTAGAAGATCTTGCAAAAGATGATAAATATGAAGATGCTGCAACGGTCAGATGGGCTATATTTCAGATTGAAACCGCAATGAATATTAAGCGTGGCAGATCTAAATTATAAAACCTAAAAATGTTATTGTTTCTTTTTATGTTTACGGGGCGGTTCGCCCCAGAAAGGAGGGTGTTCTGTGATAGAGAAAAAATGGACTGTATCACGATTTAATGAAGATGGTGATAAAGAATATATAGTTTGTAGCGATTATGAAGACGCAAAGAAGGAAGTTGCTCAAGAAGAACTACGTGATGCTGTAAGAGATCCGTATTGTTTCTACAATAACGGATATACCACTGTTCAAGCACCAGAAAAAGAAGATAGTGTACTGGATGAGAAAACTAAAAAGAAGTTGGAAAAGACTGAGCAAACTATAACACTCTTAACGAGAATTGGTGATCAAATGACAGATTACTATTCTTTAAAACAAAAGCTCAGAGAAACTATTGATCTTGTTAAAAATGATGAGTACCTGAAGTCTGATACATTAGGTCAGCACTTGGATGATATGTCAAAGTATATAAGTCTTGTATGGAAGGAATTGATGGCAATTCATGATGAAGTGCATACAAGAATGGAAGGGTGTATTGCGGAGTGTACTACCGAAGAAGAAAAGATTAAACGTGTTCAAATTAGTAAATACTTTATTCGTGAAGAAAGAGAAAAGAGTTACAGAGTGGAATTTCCGGCAGCGTGCCTGGATCAGCCAGAACGAACTTTCTGGATATCTAAAGCATTTACTTCTGATAAAGGTCATGATCTTGAAATCCGTTTTTACAGAGATAACAAAATCAAGGCGTGGAAGTATTCCTATGATGAGCTTTGTCCACGGCCTGTATCTTCAAAAGAATTGACTGCTGATGAATTTGCACTGGTTTGTGCCTTTTCTAATGATTTTTTAAGAAATGTTGTTACAGCAGCAGAGGTATTAAATCATGAGAAGGATTTACAAAAAGAAAAGAAAACACTAAAGATGTAAGTGTTGCGGGGCGGTTCGCCCCCCCAACTGCTGAAGTGAGGTGATAGTTTGGATTATATTGATGAGGTCAGATCCAGAGGACTTAATGATTTACAGCTGGATGAAGTGAAAGAGGGTCTGAAGACATTAAATATAGAACAGGTAGAATACTATGCTTCTAAAAAATATGACCATTTACAAATGAGAGAAATACGTCTTGCATTTGAACATGGTTTGTCTGAGAATCAGATTGATTTATTTGCAAAGTATCCTGAAGAATATAGCTATAACGCAATGAATAATGCCCGTATTAAGCTGGAAAACGAAAACATGATAGATGAACAGGCCAAAGTTAAAGTAAGGTCTAAACAGCTTAAAAACGGTCTTTTATTTGTGGTGATTATACTTGTTGTTGCGGTTATTGGAGTATGTGGAACTGTCCTGAAATACTATGTAAATGAAAAGAACCAGTTACTTGAAATCACATTGTATGCAGATACAATCCAGCTTAATTATGGCGATACATTTAATCCTTCAGAGTATATAGAAAGTTATACAAAGGCGGATAATGTAGAGCTGTCTGTACCAGAGCCAATTGATACACATCAGTTAGGCACGTTTACTATTACGTATTCTCTACGAAACCATATTAAAACAGTGAAGAAAGAGGCACAGGTCATTGTTGTAGATCTCGAAAAGCCTGTAATAACATTGAGCAATCAGGAAGTGACACTGACTAGAAATCAGGATACCTTTTCATGCAAGGCATATCTATCAAGTGCAATTGATAATGTGGACGGAGATATTACAGGAAAAGTTGAGTGCAGCAGCGTTGATACTACCAAGGATACCCAGACAGTGAGGTATACAGTTAAAGATTCAAGTGGAAACGAAGGCGAGAAAGAATTGAAATTAACTTTTAAAGATCCACCTGAGCCAGAGAAAGTGATTGTATACCAGGATTCAGGAAGCAATAGTACTGCTGGAAGCTATTCTGCACCTGCAACATCTGGTGGCAGCAATCAGACGTATTCTGCACCTGCTCAACCAGTGCAGCATGGAACACAGTATTTTATGTTCAGTGATGGATATAACATGGACTCTGGATATCAGGCTTGTGTTGTTGCTGGAAGTTCTTATGGATCATATTCTTGTTCTCCTGTACAGGAAGACGGAATATATACAGGTTATGTATTGAATTATTGAATTTGGGGCGGTTCGCCCCGGAAAGGAAATGATAGATATGAGTGATGATTTAGATAGCATTGAAGATGAAGAAAAGGGTGATTGGCTTACACATCAGGCACTGTATGATGCAATCAATAGCTATATTCAAAATTTACTGAGCAACGATAAAGAAGGTAGATGATTTGCCTTCTTTTTTAGTTGTGGGGCGGAACGCCCCAACAAAAAGAAAGGAGGCATCTATGGTCGATGTTTTAACCGAGTGTTTGATGCCAAAAAGGTATATACAACCATCTTTCAGAGATGGGATGTTGTATATAAAGTATCCGCAGACCAATGATAAAGACATTGGATTTTATGTGGATGCAGATGCTGTTATCAGTATCCAAAATAAAATTCTGGTATGTCAGCCAAGTGACCTACTGGTAATCATATATGTAAACAATATGATTGAAACATTTACATCTTGGCGGAAGGTTGTGGCCAATTTCAAAGCCACGGAAAGAGGAGAAATTTTATGAAGAAGTTTATGAACAAAGTTACCATTTTAGCTGGATCAGTAGCATTTACATTAATGAATACTGTTTATGCTAATGCAGAATTAAATGAGGATGGATTAAGAAGTTGGATCAGAGGTTTCGTTGATCCGTTACAGCGTATTGCATTAGTTTTAGTTCCTATTGTTTCTGCTGTTTATGTTGCAGTTGAATACTTCAGATATTTGAGAGCAAAGAGTGAAGGTGAAAATCCTAAACCATTCTGGACTACAATTTCAAATGTAGTCATTGGGGCGGTGCTGGTTGAGTCCTTCTTGATTATTCTTGGTTTCTTTGGTGTTAACTAAGAGGAGATAATGATATGACAGTAGATAAGAAGATATTAGATAGCTTTTTAGTGCTGTCTGCTTACAATTCTTTTGCAAAACGTTATCTGGATAGCAGGTATGTAATTACGGATACAAATACTATCCCTGATACTGATTTGTATCTTTGCGAAGGAAGCGTTAATGATGATTGTACAGCTTCTATGTATCTCAATATTCCTAAGTCATCTTTATTGGTGTATAGAAATTCAGATCTGGTTTTGAACAGAAAAATGAATGCTGATATTCTTGTACAATTTTTAATGGATAATGATTGTCAGAGGGTGTTAGAGGAGCTGTACAAGTCATATTCTTTTGCTGAAGGAATGGAAGAGTATAAGAGGTTTATATCTGGGGGCGAACCGCCCCAGAAAGGGGAACAGTGATGCCTGATTGGATATGGGATTTTGTGGATCAGCTTTTTAGAAGCTTAATCTGGTTTTTTGACAGATGGATTTTGAAGCTGACCGATTTTGTATATGGTATTATTCAGGACTTTTTTGGACTGAATATTGGCCAGTTTAGCTTTATCTGGAAAATATACTGGATCGTAGCTGGTGGTGTTGCAACATTTTCAATAGTACGTCTTGTGTGCATGATGTTTAAGGCACTGTATGATGACGAGTCCTCATGGAAGAAAATGGACAGCTTCAACTTATTCAGGCGGATGATAGCCATCGGATTATTGTTGACCTTGATACCAATTCTTATGCCAGGTATCAGCAGTATAACTGCTGATGTATCAACTCATGTTGCTGATGTGATTACAGATGAAAAGAATGTGACTCCTTCAGATATTATTGTTGAATCTGGACTTGTGGATTTTAAAGATATGAAGTCTTCTATCACGATTGCAAAAGGCAATGGCCAACATTATGTTGATGTCATTGTTGGTGATGCAATCAATGATAAAACAACTGTAAAAAATTCAGAAGGGAAGGATGT
Organism: uncultured Bulleidia sp.; assembly: GCA_934757945.1. Taxonomy (GTDB): domain Bacteria; phylum Bacillota_I; class Bacilli_A; order Erysipelotrichales; family Erysipelotrichaceae; genus Bulleidia. Next base: position 7,560 of record CAKVLT010000044.1, read on the forward strand.
TAAGGAATACAAGTATTTTCAGGACACCTCAAATCTTGTACTTATTCTGATTGGTGCTTGCTGTGCAGGATATTGTTTCTTTTTTATTGCAATTCAGATCGTACAAAGATTGATAGGACTGTTGATAAAAATGGCAGCTGCGCCATGGGCAATTTCTTCGCTTGTTGATCCGGCAGATAATACATTCTCTACATGGAGTAAACTTTGTCTGGCGGATTTTTTAATATCTTTCTTTCAGGTTCTTGCGGTATGGATTTCCATTATCTTTGTACAGAGGTTCCCTTCAGGATATGGAGCTATAGCAAAAGGAATTGCTTTTGTGGCTGCTTTATTTGCTATAGTCAATGCACCTTCCGGAATAGCTCAGTTGTTTGGCGGTGATATTGGTGCTGGTACAGCTATGCAGTCGATGCACTCAATGCAAATGATGATGGGGAGTGTTAACACTGCAACACATCTTGCAAGTACTGCTATGACGGCTGGTGCATCATTGGGGAGTGGAGCTATGACAGCTGGTGCAGCTATGACTTATGCTGCTGGAAGAGTTATGGGTGGAAAGACATTAAATCCTAATCAGATTAATTTTGGTAATGACGGTAATAGTACCCCTCCGTTTGGTGGCCCTGGCAGTGCCGGTGGTAATCCATTTGGACCTGATGGTGGAAGTGGCGGTTCTGCTGGTGATAATCCATTTGACGGGGGCGGAACGCCCCCAGGAATTGGCGGATCTTCAATGGTCAATGAAGGAGCTACAATGACTGCTGCTTTAGATGGTGGATATGGCTACGGTGGTCAATCTGGCAGCTATTACAGTGGTAGTGATTATGCTTGTGGAAGTTACGATGGTAGTACTTATGATGGTGCTGAAATGGCTTCGACAGGATCAGGATCTTTTTTTAACACTACTTCTTCGGCTTCTATGAATGGTGCTTCTATTGGTGACAACAACATTGTTTCTTATTCAGGTGGAATGACTAAAGGTGGAAGTGTGGCAAACAGAGTAAGCACAAAACTTAATTCAAATCCTGTAGGAGCAATGGCGTCCACTTTTGCAACACATATGTATCAGAGAGCTGGCAGACGATTATTTGAAACAAATAGTCAACGTAATATTCGATCTAATAGAACTATTGGAGAAAAGCTCAATGGAACTAAGTCTTCTATACGTGATTATGGAACGGGATTTATGACTGGAATGGATAACAAAATGCAACATGAAGTGGAAAGATTTAATGAAAAACTAGATAGTGGAGATCCACTTAGAAAGAGGTTTTAATTATGATCGTAGGTCATGCACCAAAAAACTACAAGCGTGGTAAGTTTATCATGGGTAGATTTACTGTATTGCAGCTTTTAACTTTACTTGGATGTTGTGCTTTTTCATTGTTTGGTTGCATTATGTTCAGTATGTATTCTAAATCTATGACGGTAGAATGGCGGTTTTTCTTTTTTGCGTTATTGCTGTTGCCTGCTATATTTGCTTATGCAGCCACTTTCCCGATGGGTATCTATCACAATTTGCTTAATCTTACGATGCTCTGGATCAGACATCTTAAAAAGGTAAGAAAGTACAGCTGGGAAGGAATCTATCAGGTTGAACCTGAAGAGCACAAGAAATGAGATTTTTAAAGAAGAGGCATAATGATGTGCTTCTTTTTTAGTTGCGGGGGCGGAACGCCCCCAACTATCTGAAGTGAGGTGAAAAAATGAGTAAACAAGAAGAAAAGGGAAGAAAATTATCCAATCTTGAAAAGAAAGAGAAGCGTAAGTTAGAAAAAACCATCAGAGCATCCAAGGAATTGAAGAAAAAGGCTTCAACCACTTTAAGATGGATGGATATTAAAGCTGTAAAGGATGATTGCGTTATTGTCAGAGGAAAAGGAACTGATGATCTGATTGTTAAAGGGATTAAGATTACTCCTCATAACATTCTTATTGATGAAGAGTCCAATCAGCAGAACTGGGTACTTGCAGTAAGAGAATGTTTGAACTCTTTTAGAAATATCAATAGTGATGTTTGGTTTGAGTTTGTTTATTCTCCTATCAATGCGGATATGTGGATCAATGATTTAAAAGGTGAACTCAATGACCCTGAATATTATGGTGATGAAGTCAGATATGCTATGTTGCAGAATGACCTTCAGAAGATCTGGGATTTTCAGAAGTCACATAGAGAAAAAGAATTTTTCATCATGATCCGTGAGCTGGAATCTAAAGAAAAGGTTTTGGAATATGAGTTGCAGATTTTATATTCTAAATGGAGAATGTCTGGATTTGCACCACAGGTATTAAATCAGAGAGATTATTATTCCTTGATATCCTATTATTTTGAAAATAGTCTTATTAATGATTATGTATTTTCAAGAGGTATTTTTTCTTATCTGAATGCCACATTTGAGTTGAATGCTGCCACTAATAAATATGGAATGGTAGATCATACCAACGATTTTTCCAGATATGGAAATCCTATTTTAAATACAAGACATGATCAGAATTATGTTCAAAGATCTAAACTTGCACCTACTTCTTTAATCATTCATGACAGTAACCTTGTTGTAGGTGAAAAGTGGGTAAAGAATCTTCTTGTGACAGTAGCACCACCAACTTTTGGACTGGCGTTGTTATGTGAATATCTTTATGATCCAAGTATTAAAATGCATCTGGTATGCGGTAAAAGTCAGGATAATATGGAACGTATTCTGAATAACCATTATGAACACACCTTAGATCGTCTGGATCACGCCAGAGATGAAACGGAAAGGCAACGTCTGATTGAAGAATTAAGATCTGAAAAGATTTATATTGAAGAGGTTGTGGCTAACGGAGACGAGACTCACAATGTTTACCTAATTTTCCAGGTAATAGCAGATAGCCAACAGGAATTGAATGACAAAACAATCCATTTTAGAAATTTGATTAAAATGAGAGGGTTTAAGGTTCATGATGGAAACTTATTACAAGAAGAACTGTTTAAGCTGGCTACACCATTATTTACCGATTCTGGCTTAAATTCTTTAATTAAAGATAATATCGGCATTCCTTTAACAAGTGATGCGGTAGCTGTTATGTATCCCTGGATCTTTGAAACTTTAAATGATCCAAAGGGTTATCTTCTTGGTGAAGAATTGCAAAATGGTGGAAAGATTTTCTTCGATTTGTTTTACTATCTGCATGATAAACAGGAAGCTGCTATTTCTAATCGTCTTAACGGAAATATGGTTCTTGTTGGTGGTGCTGGTTCGGGTAAGACTACCACAATGAATCTTCTGATCAGAGAAAGAATCAGAAATAACACTTTGACTATCTGGATTGATCCGGAGAATAAGAACAAGAGATTGACCAGATTCTATAACGGAACATACATTGACTGGGGACAGAGAGGTAACATTATCAATGTATTTGATTTGAAGCCTGTATCTTCTGACGATGATATGGATGATAGTAAGAAGTGGGATACAGAACTTGCAATTTTAAAGGTCATAGAAGATGTGGCGGTTTTATTTCAATATCTGTTTCCGGATATTACTGAAGATTGTCTTGCTATGATTGGGCCAATTGTAAAGGCGGCTTATGATTCTGTAGGAATCAGACCAAAAGCAGATGGTACTTATGATAGCTTTAAAGGGTTGAAACCAACGGATATGCCAACATTTACAACGTTTAATGAGATGCTTTCAGAAAGCCTCAGACTGCATATCGAAAAGCATGATGAAACTTATGTTAGGCATCTGACATCTTTAGAAATCAAAATGCAGCGTATTATGAATGAATGGAGCATTTACTTCAACGGATATACTACTATCAAGATTGAAGAGGGTAGCAGACCTATTGTTTCATTTGGTACAAAAGCATTGTTTGATGGCGGTGATATGAATTTACAGAACGCCTTGAGTTATATCATGTTTAACTATGCATGGGCGGAATGTCTGGATGACTCCAAGGAATCTTGTTTTATCATTGATGAAGCACATACTATGATCAATCATGGTAAGACTGCTTTATTACTTGCACAGTTTGTCAGAAGATCCAGAAAGTATAAGAACGCTATGATTATTGGTACTCAAGAACCTAAAGACTTTGCAGATGATGCAATTCTTGTTCATGGAAAAGCTATTTTTAATAACTCCGCTTACAAGTTGGCACTTGGCTTGAGTAATGATGCAGCTAACGATTTGCAGAAGTTGGAAGGCATTAACGAGAATGAGAGATGGTGGATCACTCAGTTTTCTCAGGGACAGGGACTGTTGATTATCGGTGGAAAGAAACATATTCCTATCAAGGTTCTGGCCACAAAGAGTGAGCTGAGAGAAATTGGAGCTAACTAATGACATTATCCATGTCGGGGGCGTTTCGCCCCCAGAAGAAAAAAAGTAAGAGATGGTTGATTGCAATCATCTCTTTACTTATTTCTCTTGGGTATTTCTTCCTTATGGTATTGCTACCACCAATTGCAATGCTGAGTTTACCTTCCATAGCTCTTGATTGGTTAGTGGGTAAGACACAGGAAATATTTTCAGATATTGCTGGTGGTAATCAAGCTGTAGAGATTCTAGCTCAAGGGTGGTTGGATACGGTGTATCCTCAGTTTTCTGGATATGAAGTAAGCAAGTACCCAAAACTATATTTAGCTGAGTCATATTCTTTTTATTACTATTTTATTAACGAAGAAAATTTAATCACTGACAGCTTCACAATGTCAGACTATATGGAGTATTTCAAGAGCACTGCAAGTGATACAGAAATCATGAATCAACTTAAATACGATCATGATTTTATTCTTTATGATGAATCCCTTGCAAGTCAGCTGACAACATTTTCTGATGCTCTTCTCAACAATGCTCTAACTCAGGGGGGTGAAGTGAAAGGTGATGGAACTGTTATAGGTAATACTATTGCATGGGCGTTATCTGTTGCAGCAGATGATAGTCATGGATATTGTCAGACTCATAGATTTGGCAATCCAGAGTATGACTGTTCTTCCTTTGTAAGCTATGCCTATAAGATGGGTGGAGGTATCTCAAAGCTAACGGTTGGCAACACCACTTCCATGTTAAGAACAATGCCTGTACAGGGGTTTGTGTTATTGCCTTACAGCAGAGACAAGCTGCAAAGAGGTGATATTGTCATCTATGATCAGACTTCCTATGGTAGTCACACAGAACTATATATTGGTGACAATCAGACGGTTGGAGCACATCAAAATATACACGCTGATGGTTCAACTGGTATTACTTGTGATGGTTCTGCTTCTGATCAGAGAGATATTTCAGGCAACGAAATCAGTGTTGTGACATTTTATGATAGTGGATGGCAATACATTTTGCGATACACAGGACAGTCAAAGTTTGAAGTGTCACAGTGATTTTTAGAGTTCGGGGCGGAACGCCCCAGAGTCGAAAGACTTCGAAAAAGGAGTCGAAAAAGCGTGTTTTTTCGTGTATTACATTGTAATACCAAAAAGAACAGGATAAGGAATTTTGTAATACAATTCTGTATTACAAATTCGGTGAGGACAAGTGAGCTATGCTCACTTTCGCCAGTATTTATCGGGGTTTTCTCGTGTAATACATTGTATTACAATGTATTACATCCTCGATTTTTTGTATTACATTGTATTACATTGTATTACATTTTGTATTACATTGTATTACACCGTATTACATTGTATTACACCCATTTTTTCGCCTTGTATTACATTGTATTACACTGTATTACTTTGTATTACATCGTGTATTACTTTGTATTACAACGTATTACATTGTATTACAGTGCGTATTACAATGTATTACATAAAGCCATTTTGTATTACGTTGTAATACACTTATAAAGAAAGGATTATTGATATGAGAAAATGTATTTCATTGAGGATTGATGATGATTTTGACGAGATGTTAACCAAGCTAACTGAGATTGACAAGGCAGAAGCAAAGTTAATGAACAGAGCTGAAATGAATGTATCTGAAATCGTTAAAGCTGCTGTAAAAGAGTACTATGCTTCAAAGGTGAATGACAAGGCAATGAACGCATACACAGACCTCGTGCGTAATGCCATTGATCCTGTAGTCAGTGCTGCCACAAAAGCAGTTTTGGATGCAATAGAAGAAAATAAATTCATCGGAGTTACGACCATGCAGTTAACAAGACTAAGCATGATGGGTATGCAGATGGCAACGGATACACCTGAAAGTGCTGATGAGGCAAGAAAGTATATTCGTTCCTCTGCTGGATTTGACTTACCTATCAATGAAAGTGTCAAAGAAATTATGAACAAGAGTGCTGAATAGGCACTCTTTTATTATTGGGGCGTTCCGCCCCGCAACTTACAAATTGAATGAATCGGTACAAATTTGTACCGGCTTTAGGTGCTAAATTATTAGCGTGAAGAAAAGGCGGTGATCCACTGCCTTTTTATGGTGTGCCGGGCATGGCACTAATTCAGTCAGAGATAAACTGACCATGGGTTTTTACCGCCAAATGTAGTGAACCACAAGCTGTTATCCGTGAGGATATGAGTGAAGGAAGTGGTGTAGCGATTCTTTTGAGCGTACGAACAGAAACTTGATATAAGGCTAAATGATGGGTAAGGTTGCCATACAAACTGAAGCCCAAAAAGGTAAACGTAAAAATCAAACCAGTAAATCAAGAC
>CAKVLT010000045.1 GCA_934757945.1 uncultured Bulleidia sp.
CTTCATCTTCCCCTTACCTGCTTTATAGTCCAGTACTACTTCATCTACTGCGCCGGTGTCAATACAGGCCTGTAACACTTCAGGATAACAGCCATTGGTTTCCAGTCTCACACGATACCCAAGCCTGTGCACCTGTTCCATAAATGGCAGTAATCCTTCCTGAAGACACGGTTCCCCACCTGTAATCACCACCCCGTCCAGCTGTGTTTTTCTCTGTTGCAGATAGTGAAGCACTTCTTCTTGTGAAATACAGCCTGCATTTTCCGGCACAAACACAAGATCTGACACATAACAGTATGGGCATTTCAGATTACATCCGGACATATACACCACAGCACTTGTACGTCCTGGAAATTCACGAACACTGAATTTAGTGAATTTCCCAATACGTAACGGCGGTGTCACTTCTATTGCATCAGATAATGTCTTACTTCTCTGACAGATTTTATCCAGTTCTTCTTCAAACTGTGCACTGTCTATCCCTTCAAACATCTGTGTTCTGTACACATTTCTGAAGGCATATAAAGTATTCATAATGGATACTGCCTTTTCGGTTGTATACAGTCTTCTGACACGTTTATCCTTACTGTCCTGCTGTACAACCACATATCCCTGTTCCTGCAGTTTCTGAATAGCTTTGGTGGTAGTACCCTTATCCACTTCTGAAATCTTAGTCACTTCCTGCATGGTACAGCCTTCATTTTCATAAATAAAAAACAGAAACAATAACTGTCCCCATCCTATTCCGTATTCCATCATGACACGATCAAAAAACTTCTGTGTGTTTCTATAAAGTACAGATAGATTGATCATGAAATTCCCTTTAGTTTGCATGATTAAACTATACTCAACATTTCTCTTTTTGTAAAATAGAGGTATGCGGCATACATTCTCTTTTACATGTTTACGTCTGTTTTCCTTTACAGGTGGCATCCTGATACCTGCATGGTGTTTCATGCGATATCTTGCGTTTTCTTCCGATATACAGCCATTTATATGTATCGGACTGCTTGTCATTATCTGCAGTGTATCCATATTACTGTATGCAACAAGATTCAGACATTACTCCTTAAAATACATTGATTCTCTTTCCGGGGAACAGTTTGAACAGTATGTCAGACACTATTTCCATCATCATGGTTACAGACACATTCACACCACGCAGACTACACGTGACTACGGGGCTGACATCTTAATGAAAAAAGGCTTCCACAAGATTGTTGTGCAAGCCAAAAGATATGATCGTAATATCGGTGTACATGCCATACAGGAAGTTTTAGCAGCCAAGGCCTACTACAACTGTTCCAAAGCCATAGTTATCACCAATCAGTATTTCACAAACAGTGCAAAACAACTGGCAGAAGTCAACCATGTGCAGCTTATAGATCGAGATGCTCTATACTTTTAAAGATTACCTGATCAATTGGTAACAGTTCTTCCATACAGACGTCCTGTACAGAAAGCCATCTGGCATCTTCATGTTCCAGAAGTGCATACTCACTTTGTAAAGAACATAGATAAGCATGCATGTGCATATAAAAAGAAGGATACGGCATTTCAAATCTGCCAAGATACTTTTCTATATGAATACGTGCATGCAGTTCTTCTTCTATTTCTCTGTGTAAAGCTTCTTCCAGAGTCTCATCTGATTCCTGCTTGCCACCTGGAAATTCCCAGCCATCCTTACATTCTCCATAGCCTCTTTGAGCAATAAAAATCTTATGGTCTTTATGAATTACTGCACAGACCACCTCCAGTGTTTTCATAAATTCTCCAGCACTTCCTTATATTCGTCTAAGACACCCTGTAATTCTTCAAGACTGTTCACATTGCACATCTTTACTTTATATTTTGCAGCAAAAGGAAGTCCCCCTATAAACCATGGGGCAATGGAACGCATCTGATGAATACCGATTCTTTCCGTTTCATAGGCACATAAATCTCTGGCATAGCTGTAACACAATGCCAGTTTTTCTTCATAGGAAGGTTCTGTATATTCCTGACAAGCAAAGTGGGCATGAAGCTGAGAAAGAAAGAACGGTCTGCCTATCAATCCTCTTCCAATCATAATGGCATCCACATGTGTTTCTTCAAACATTCTTTCCGCATCCTCTATAGTTGTAATATCTCCGTTACCTATCACAGGTACACAGACAGCTTCTTTGACCATACGGATATAGTCCAGATTGGATTTACCTGTATACATCTGTGAACGTGTACGACCATGGATGGCAATTGCATCTGCACCTGCCTGTTCCATCTTCTTTGCAAACCTGTCACAGCAGATATGCTGAAAATCATATCCTGCCCTGATTTTTACCGTCACAGGTTTATCTGTATTATCTTTTACAGCTTTAACAATATCAGCAGCCAGCTCTGGATACTGTAATAAATAACTTCCGGCATGAGCTTTTAAGACCTTGGTTACAGGACAGCCCATATTGATATCAATGATGTCACAGTCTGTATGTTCCGTTAAATACCTGCTGGCTTCCCCCATGGTTACAGGATCACCACCGAAAAGCTGTAAAGATACAGGATGTTCACCAGGCACAATTCTGCACATTTCAAATGTCTTCTTACTCTGATAATGCAAAGCTTTATCGGAAATCATCTCCGATACCACAAGTCCTGCACCATATTGATGGGCAATGTTTCTGTAGACCGGATTGGAGATTCCTGCAAGAGGTGCCGCTACCAGTCTGTTACTGATTTCCACATTCCCTATTTTCCACATTTTCCCTCTTTGATCTGCTGCAGTTCTTCTACAGAATACGTATAGGTTTTATTGCAATACTGGCACTGGATTTCCACAGGCTTTCCCTCAGCAATCATTTCCTCAAGATCTTTATCTGGCAATGTCATCAAGGCATTACCATAGTTCTGTTTACTGCATCCGCAATGATACTGTACCTCTTTGTGTCCCAGAATTTCAGCACCTTCAAATAACTGCAATACCACACTGTCAATATCTGTACCTTCAGAAATCAGATGTGTCATGGAAGGCATGGAACCAACAATCTTCTCCACAGCTTCAATGGTTTCTTCCTTAGCACCCGGCATCATGGAAATAATCATTCCTCCACTTGCGGATACTGTACCATTGGGTTCTACAAGCACACCGACAGATACGGCACTTGGCACCTGTTCACTGACTGTAAAGTAGTACGCAAAGTCTTCTCCGATTTCTCCTGACTGTAACTGGGAAATCCCGGTAAACGGTTCTTTTAAGCCCATATTACGTGTCACTGTTAAAGATCCATCTGTACCTACAGCTTTACCTACATCCAGATGTCCATCTTCTCTTACAAGATATACATTCGGATTGGCAATAAATCCTTTAACATCTCCGTTACCTTTACCAATGGTTAATATCGTACCTGCTTCACCCTTACCATTAATGACACAGGTAATCTGTTCATTTTCACTTTTCAGATCTGATGCCATCAAAGCTGTCACACTGAGTGTTCTGCCCAGGGCAGCTGCACTGGTTGGCATGCAATGATGTACATGGACTGCCTCCTGCACCATAGCTGTTGAACACATGGCATGGATTCTTACTTCTTTGTTAAACGCATCTGCTATGACAATTCCGTCTTTCATTTATTAAACCTCCTGTAGATTCTTTCATTGATCTGTTTCATCTTTTTAGGATCTATCTTGATAACTTTCCTGTCTGCTGTCAATATCCCATTGCACTCTGTTTCCACATCAGAAAGCTGTGTGTAGATACATCCGCTGAGACCTTTGGAAATATTCTGTACCACATCGGTATCATACACTTCACTGACGGCACGACTCAGATCCACTTTATCTGAAAACTTCTTATATCCAAAAACCTTTTTTACCTGACAATGACTTGCTTCGGCATAGGAATAGCCTCCAAATTCTGATAACAGTAAGATACGGTTATCTGGCTTTGGCACATGGAAATTGTGGAAATACACATGGCGGCTGTTAAAATCTCCACACCCCTGATCATGCCATCCGCTGGCACTGTCAATCAGTCTTGTGGTATCATATCCCGCAATATGTTTTGTAATACGTGCTGAATCAAACTGTCCCCATCCTTCATTGAACGGGACCCAAGCAAAAATACATGTGCAGTTAAATAATGTATCCAGCATTTCATCCAGTTCATGCATATACATATCTCTGCTCAATTTTGCACTTCTTCCAAATCTTGCATACTTTTTATCGGACAGTGTACGTATATTCAGAAATAGCGGTAATGCCTGATGATAGAGACAAGAGAAAGTACTTCCACCGTTTGGCATATCCTGCATCACCAACATTCCCAGTGTATCGCAAAGATAGTACCATCTTCTGCATTCCACTTTGACATGTTTTCTCAGCATGTTAAATCCCATGGATTTCATGGTCTGTAATTCATACAGCATGGCACCTTCACTGGGATACGTATACACGCCATCCACATTGTATCCCTGATCTAAAACGCCGGATAAAAATAACGGTTTATTATTCAGAAAGAATCTTGTGTACCCGTTGCCATCTTTTCCGCTTGAAAACTTACGCATTCCAAAATAACTGGTCACAAAGTCATCTTCTGTCTGTATTTCCACATCATATAAGAACGGATCTTCAGGTGACCATGGATGAAATCCCATCATAGGTACTACATAGTGACCATCAGTGGTAATTCCCTGGTGAAAAAAGCTGTTATCTTTTGCCTTCACGGTAATCTTTGCCTGTCCAAACGCACCGGCAAGTTCTATGAAAGCTCTGCTTTCATCAAAGTCAGGAGTAATCTTGATATCCTCCACATAATACGTCGGATACTCTTCCAGCCATACCGTACCCCAGATACCTGCAACAGGGGTATACCATATCGTATCTGTCTTCAGTCTCTGTTTACCAAAGGCAAGTACGCCTGTATCGCTGGCATCCACCACTTTTACCATAAGGGAGTTCTGATATTTCACTTTATCTGTAATGTCAATCTGAAACGGTGTATACCCTCCGGCATGTCTTCCAACTTCTTCTCCGTTTACATATACAGAACATATCTGATCCACAGCTTCAAAATTCAGAATGGTTCTGCCACCTTCTGGTTTATAGGAAAAGGTTCTTCTGTACCACAGCACCTCATCAGGCTGTACAATTTCTTCCGCCAGGGAAAGAGAAGAACCCACAGGGAAAGGAACACAGACAGGTTTCCAGTTATTTTTCTGTGTATTTTGTCCTTTAGACACAATCTGATATTCCCAGATACCGTTCAGATTTGTCCAGGATTCTCTTTTTAACTGCATTCTTGGATATTCCTGCAATGGTGCAGATGGATCCAGAGATTCCGCCCAGATACTTTTCATACTTTCCCTCCTTCTTTCTTTTTCATAAAACTCTAGCAGTTTCCTGCTAGAGTAACTTACATATAGTTATACATTGTAAACATCGGTAAATACAATGCGATAACAATAAATCCTGCAAATAATGCCATGATAATCAGTAAGGTCGGCTCCAGTTTACTGATGGCACGATTGACAGCATAATTATATTCATTGGTGTAGTACTGTCCGATGGTACCAAGTGTCTTACTCAGCTCTCCTGTATCTTCACCAACACTGGTCATTTCATTTAATACAGACGGGAATAATGCTGAGTCTTTCATGACTTCTCCAAGAGAATACCCTGTTTCCACTTTCTCCGCCATCTTTCTTACAGCTGTCTGTAAGACATAATTATCCAGCACTTTAGAAGTTACTTTTAAAGACTCAGAGACTGTAAGACCTGCCGTAGTCAGAGCAGCCATACTTGCAGCAAACTGTGTAGCCCCCTGTAAAGTGTTGATCTTGCCAAAAACAGGTAATTTCAGTGTTGTCTTTGCCCACCATATTTTTCCATTTTCTGTATGTGTATACACCATAAACAAAGCCACACCCACAAGGATACCTGCCAGCATGAGAATCCACCACTTCTCAAAGAAATGTGTCATGGACAGTAACATCACTGTCAATGTTGGTAATTCTCCTCCAATATCCTGAAATACAGAGGTAAATGTCGGCATAACCACTACCATCACCACAAACAATACAACAATGGCAACCACCAGTACAAACAGCGGATAACTCAGTGCCTGTTTGATTTTCTGATTCAGCTTATACGATTTTTCATAATATTCCTGCAGGGTATTAAAGGAATGTGTAAGATTACCTGACAGTTCTCCTGCACGTAAGGTCTCCAGAAACATCACAGGAAGCTGTGGACAGTTCTTTTCAAACGCATTTGACATGGTTGCGCCCTGTGCCACATCTTTACTGGATTCCAGCAACATCTTTCTCAACTTCTTATCTTTTGTCTGTTCCCCAATCATTTTCAAACAACTGTCTACAGGAACACCTGAAGATAAGATGATGGAAAACTGGGAACACATGACAGCCAGTGCTTTATAATCTAGCTTTTTACCACCAACTTCTTTATTTAAAAGACCGGCAATGCCGTCTTTTTTTACTTCACTGATACTTGTGACAACAGGATATTCTTCACGAATTCTGGTCACAGCTGTATACTCGTCAATCGCATCTATGACACCATTGACACTTGCCCCGTCAGAAGACAAAGCTTTATATCTGAAACTTGCCATAGCAATTACCTCATTCTGTTTCTCATGCCCATAGAGACATTCTGTTCGATATAGTCTTTTCTCTGTGCTGCTTCTATGGCAGTCACAGAATCAATCACGCCGGATCTTACAAGATCAAGCAGACAGTTATCCATGGACACTGAGCCGATATTCTTACCAGCCACAAGACTGGATACCATGGAGGCAGTATTCCCTTCACGTATCTGGTTCTTTAATGCCGCATTGACAATCATCACTTCACACGCTGCCACTCTTCCCTTACCACCTTTACGAACAAGTAACTGCTGGCACACCACTGCTCTTAAAGTCTGTGCCAGCTGGGTACGAATCTGGGTATGTCTGGAGGCATCAAAGGCACTGATCAGACGGTCTATTGTATCTACAGCAGTATTGGTATGCAGTGTGGCAAAGACAAGATGCCCTGTTTCCGCCGCAGTTAATGCTGTCTCTATCGTCTCTGCATCTCTAAGTTCTCCAAGAAGCAGAATATCCGGATCTTCTCTTAAAACCGCCTTTAATCCATCGCCGTAGGTTCTTGTATCACTGCCTACTTCTCTTTGATCTATCAGACAAAGATCAGGTTCATGAATATATTCAATCGGATCTTCCAGAGTGATGATATGTTCATAGCGCGTATGATTGATTTCATCCAGAATGGAAGCTAATGTAGTACTTTTACCAGATCCTGTCTCCCCTGTCACCAGGACAATGCCTTTAGTATACGAGGAAAACTCCTTTACTGCTGGAGGTAATCCCAAAGAAGATAAGGCAGGAATCTTTGCATGCAGAATACGTAAGGCAATAGAGCAGTTTCCTTTGGACCTGTACAGGTTATAACGAATACGCGCTGTACCGACAGACGTTGAACCATCAATTTCTCCTATAGTCTTCATGGTATCAAATGCCTCAGGACATAACTGTCTTCCATACTCTTCACAATCCTGAAATGTCAGTACTTCTTTATTTGCCTTCACCAGTTTCCCATCTACTCTGAAACGCAACTGTGTTCCGGCATGAAAATGAATATCACTGGCATTACATTGCACTGCCTGCTGTACAATTGTTTCTAATGTGTCCATATCAGTCAATGCTCACCACCTGACGTACTACTTCTTCTACTGTTGTCACACCTGTTTCAATCAACGTTCTGGCATTGGCTAACATGGAGGTAAAGTCAGATCTTTGTGTAATGACTTTACGCAACTCTGTGCTGTTAGCCCCCTTGGAGATAGCTTCTCTGACTCTTGCGTCCATAGTTAAGATTTCAAAAACACCTGTACGTGATCTGTATCCTGTACCAAAGCACATAGGGCAGCCTGTTCCTTTATAGAAATGGAACTTTTCAGGATGTGTTATACCTGCAATTTCAGCATCATAGAGATTTGGAGCCACTTCTTTTCTGCACTTAGAGCAGATCTTTCTGACAAGTCTTTGAGAGATGACTCCCCTTAAACTGGACGCAATCAGATACGGTTCCACACCAAGATCTTTTAATCTGTCTATGGCACTGATCGTATCTTCTGTATGAATGGTAGATAATACAAGATGACCGGTCATGGCAGCACGCATGGCAATCTCTGCAGTTTCCCCATCACGGATTTCTCCTACACAGATAATATCCGGGTCCTGTCTTAAACAGGCTCTTAAACTGGACGCAAAGGTCAAACCAACCTTTTCATTAATCGCAACCTGTGTCACTCCATCCATATGGAATTCCACCGGATCTTCCAGAGAAATCATATTTACATCCGGCTTATTCAGTTCACGAATCATGGTGTACAAAGTACTTGTTTTACCGGAACCTGTAGGACCTACAATGAGGATAAGTCCTGAAGTATTATGCAGAATCTTATCAAACTTACCGTTATCTGCCTCAGAAATACCGATACCTTTACGTGTCAGGGTCTGCTCGTCTCTCCACAGAATACGAATAACAAGTTTTTCCCCGAAGATGGTAGGCAAAGTATTCAGACGAAGATCGATATCCTCTCCCTGGGCTCTATGCATGACGGCTCTTCCATCCTGAGGAATTCTTCGTTCTGTAATATTCATGGAACCCATGACTTTGAATCTGGATAAGACCGCAGACTGTAATTCTTTAGGAATGGTGAGTATCTGCTGTAATTTACCGTCCACTCTCATTCTGACAACCATTTCTTCTTCTCTTGGCTCGATATGAATATCACTGGCCTTTTCAGCCACTGCTCTTTCCAGAATACTTGTGACAAGTTTAACAGTAGGTGCACTGGAAGCTTCTTCCTTTTCCTTCTGCTCGTTAACCTTTTCTCCGATGGTCAGGCTTCTTTCCTGTGCCATTTCCTTCATGGCCAGAGCCGCACCCTCATTTTCATATACCACACTTAACGCACGGCTGATGGCATTGGAGTAAGCAATTAACGGCACCACTTTCTTTCTTGTCTTTTCTTTTACTGCTTCAATGGCACGGAAGTTCAATGGATCTTCCATAGCCAGATATAACTTATTATTATACATGCGTACAGGTACGACCCTGTTCGTACGGGCAATATTACGTGGTACAATTGTTGCCATTTCAGGATCAATCTTTGTTTTATTAAGGTCTATAAACTCAATACCCAGCTGCATTCTTAACACATCAATCAGCTGATCTTCTGTAATATAGCCTTCTTCAATCAAAACAGCACCCAGTCTTTTCCCTGTGCCGATTTGTTTCTGTAAAGCCTCATTCACCTGTTCTTCTGTTAAAGCACCTGCTTGTACAAGCATTTCACCCAAACGCATGTTTTTCATATTCTCACCTTTTTGTACTTTTCATCCACTATATATTCTACCGTATAACCCTCAAAACACCAATGCACAGATAAAAAACAGTCACTTTCAGATGACTGTTATTCAAATCAATATTCCATGCAGGTGATCTGTTTCATGCTGGATAATCTGTGCCACATTGCCAGTATACACACCTGTTTTCTTATGGAAATGTTCATCTTCATACTGAACGGTAATCTTCTTATATCTTTTTGCCTGACGGGTACCTTGCAAAGACAAACAGCCTTCAACCGTACTGTATTCACCAGAAGCTTTCACAATCACAGGATTGATCATCACAATTCCCGGGGAAATAATGATCATGCATTTGGGATACCCGATCATGTTTGCCGCAAGCCCCACACAGGTATCCTTATATACCATCAAGGTATCCTTAAGATCCTGTATCACTGCACTATCTTTTTCAGAAGCTTTTGTACACGGTATCTGAAGAAAGAAGGTATCTTTTACAATAGCTCTGATCATTTTTTGTCTGTACCTTTCTTTACCGTTATATGAATATCCGGAAATTTTTCTTCTATAAGATCCCTGAGGGTAATGTCTTTAAAAAAGATATACATCTTTGCCTGTATGATATTGTAGTACTTATGCAGCGGACAGTATTCTGTGGCATATCTGCTGCAGTACGCATCTTCTTCAAGACATCTGTTAATACACAGTGTTTCCTCCATGCAGTCTAACACTTCATATACTGTAATCTGTTCAGGCAGCTTACCCAGATAGTAGCCACCACTAACACCAAGTTTCACTTTAACAAGTTCTCTGTTACGTAATTTACGCAATACTTTCTGTACATGTTCTACGGAATGTAACCCTTGTGTTCTGGCAAGAGTTGCACTGGAAATACATTCTTCCTGATGCTCTGCAAGATACATCATACAACGTAATGCATAATCTGTTTCCAAGTTAAACTGCATAGTTCGTCACCTTTCTGTTTCTATAATACCATACTATTGTGATACTGTTTCAAAGATACACGCCACAAAAGAAAGAATGCACATCTCCTGCCAAAAAAAAACGATTAAAAAAAGGAATCCGAAAGTGAATACCCTCAGATTCCCTTTTATTATGCCTGTATACCTTTAAAAGTATATCCGGCTTCTTCTACAGCTTTCTGCACATCAGCTTCGCTGACATCTTTGCTTAATGTCATTACTGCTGTACCTGCTTCATGATTACAGATGACTTTTTCTACTCCTTCAAGGCTTTCCAAAGCTTTCTGTACATGTGCTTCACAATGGGAACACATCATGCCTTCCACTAACACTGTCTTTTCCATAGGTTGTTGTCCTCCTTTTTCTATACCTGTAAAGACAAGGCCGCAATCATTAATGGCCTTATGTATATCTTCTATGTTATATCCACACGTAAAATCCACCTGCACACCACAGTAGTCTTTTAAAACTTCTGCTGTTTTTACTCCCGGGATACTTTGTACTGTCTCAAGTACCATCTGTGCATTTTCACTATCCAGGCCTGCCATTTTAATCACTGAGATGCCGGCAGTACCTTCCTGAGTGCATGTGGATGCCTGTGGTTCCACCAGTTCTGTTTCTTCTGTATATTCTGTATCATGTTTTGAGGAATTCAGATTTACAAGATTTAATCTTAATGCATTCATACATACCGTAAAACTGGACAGGCTCATGGCAGCAGCACCAATCATAGGATTCATTTCATAGCTGAAAAGACCTGCTGCTAATGGAATACAGATAAGATTATAGAAGAATGCCCAGAACAAATTTTCATGAATATTCTTTAAAGTCTTACGAGATAAGCGTATTGCCTTCACTGCATCCATCAGACTGCTATGCATTAACACCACATCTGCACTGTCAATGGCGACATCGGTACCTGCTCCAATAGCCACCCCAATATCCGCACTCATCAAAGCCGGAGCATCATTGATGCCATCTCCAACCATCATGACTTTGCCTGTTTTCTGCAACTGCTGAATATGTGCCTGTTTACCATCCGGCAAGACTGACGAAATCACCGTGCTGACTTTTGCCTGTTTGCCTATGGCATTGGCAGTTCTTTCATTATCTCCCGTTAACATCACCACTTCGATTCCCATGGCCTTCATACAGGAAATAGCTTCCACAGAGTCTTCTTTCAGACTGTCTGCCACAAAGATAACCCCTTTCAGCTTTCCATCCATTTCAAAGAATAACGGTGTTTTACCTTCATCCTGGTATTTTTCTACTGTTGTCTGCACATTTTCGGCAATAGTAGTATACGTACTGATCAACTTTTCATTACCACCATGTACACTATGTCCATGCAGGTTACCCTGTACACCACTTCCCACCAAAGCCTTAAATTCTGTCAGTTCTTCCTGCTGTACATTTTCCTTCTTTGCATAACTTACCACTGCCCTGGCTAAAGGATGTTCACTTTTACTTTCCAAGCCATAAGCAATCTGTAGCACTTCCTCTTTACTTGAACCATCACATACATAGATTTCTTTTACTTCAGGAACACCTTTGGTAATTGTGCCTGTTTTATCCAGAGCGATGATTTCCACTTTGCCTGCTTCTTCCAGAGCTTCACTTGTTTTAAACAGAATACCGTGTTTTGCCCCGACACCATTACCAACCATGATTGCTACAGGCGTTGCAAGGCCCAAAGCACACGGACAGGAGATAACCAGTACCGTAATGGCTCTTTCCAGAGCAAAGGTAAATGGCTTTCCAGCCATCAGCCATCCTGCAAGAACCACAAGAGAAATACCGATAATAGATGGAACAAAGATACCTGAAACTTTATCTGCTATTTTGGCTACAGGTGCCTTTGTACCTGCCGCTTCAGACACAAGCTGAATGATCTGAGATAATGTAGTATCTTCTCCTACTCTTGTAGCAGTGGCTGTAATATAGCCTGAAGTATTGAGGGTAGCGGCTGAAATCTTATCTCCTGGTTTTTTATCCACAGGAATACTTTCTCCAGTTAAAGAAGCTTCATTGACAGCAGTTTCCCCTGAAATAATCACCCCATCTACAGGAATACTTTCTCCAGGTCTGACTGCAAAAGTATCTCCCTTTTGTACTTCATCAATATCTACTTCTGTTTCTGTACCATTACGAAGAATCACAGCCGTCTTAGGAGCTAACTGTAATAAACTTTTCAAAGCATTTGTTGTCTTGCCTTTGGAAATGGATTCCAGCAATTTTCCTATGGTAATTAAAGCCGGTATCATCGCTGCACTTTCAAAATACAGCTGATTATGATATACCTCCATAATCAGTTCCGTATCTTCTCCAAGTGTATACATACCTGTAATCTTATACAGTACATACACAGACCATGCAAAGGAAACCCCTGAACCTAAAGCCACAAGAGTATCCATATTAGGTGCTTTATGTGCCAAAGATGTTAATCCTGACACAAAAAATTTCTTATTCACAGCCATCACAACACCGGCAAGAATCATCTGTGTTAACCCTAACGCCATATGATTATGTCTGAAGAATTGTGGTAAAGGCCAGCCAAACATGTTGTGGCCCATGGTAATGTACATTAATGCACATAAGAAAATCACTGACCATAACAATCTTTTCTTCAATACAGGTGTTTCATGGTCTTCCAGAGCTTCCTGCTGCTGACGAATCTTTTCACTTTGTGTATGTGAAGAAGTCTTTTCTCCTTCCACACTTGCCCCATACCCTGCATCTTCTACTGCCTGAATTACTTTAGAAGGTTCAGCATTACCTTCTACACTCATGGAATTGGTCAGTAAGGATACCACACAGGAATCCACACCTTCCACGTGACTGACTGCTTTTTCTACTCTTGCCTGACAAGCAGCACAGCTCATACCTGTCACAATATATTTTTTCATACACCCTCTTTTCTACTTCATCAGCTTTTGAAGCACTGTCACCAGCTCATCAATCGCCTCTGTATCACCTTGTTGAATGTCTTCCATCACGCATCCTTTGATATGCATTGCCAGCAGTTCTTTATTAAAACTGTTCAAGGCACTCTGTACAGCAGATACCTGTATCAGAATGTCCGGACAATACACATCTTCTTCTACCATTTTGCGAATACCACGAATCTGACCTTCAATCTTTTTCAGACGAACCAACAATTTCTGTTTCTTATCTTTTTCCCTCTGTACATGTCTTTCAGTACATACAGGACATTTTCCACGCATATGTTTTCCCTCACGCACACATACTATACCCCCAGGGGGTATATGTCAAAAGATGTGCTCTGAACATCACGTGAATATTTTCATAGATTTAATATAATTGACCACCTGATTCAATAAATGACTATTTTATGTTTTTCTCTTGCCAAAAAGGAATAATAAAAGCAGGAACAGTAAGCTCCTGCAGCAGTCATTAAAATAGTAATGACAAGTAATCCTGTCTTGAGTCAAGTATTCTGAGTATTTCGATAGTCTCTTTATTGATATTATAGAATACAAGTTGTTTAGATACGATTAAATAACGGAATGATGTATCTATGTTGAAACGGTCAGACATTTCAGGACCTAAATAAGGATTGTCTTTCAATAATGAAATTGTATCTAGAATGTTACTTTTAAGCTTCTTTGCGGCTTGAGTATTATGAAACTGATGAATAATATAGTTTTCGATGTTAAGAAGGTCATCAATTGCTGCTTTTTTATAGATAATCTTCATTTTATAAACCTAACAGCTTTTTGGTTTCTTCTTCTGAATAGGATTCAGTACAATTCATACCAATTTCTAATTCTTTCATTAATCTG
>CAKVLT010000046.1 GCA_934757945.1 uncultured Bulleidia sp.
ATGCTGACCAGTCTTAATAGCAAACTGTTCTGCTGGTAAACCAAAGGCATCAAATCCCATTGGATGTAAGACATTGTATCCCTGCATTCTCTTCATACGGGCAATAATATCCGTTGCAGTATATCCTTCAGGATGTCCTACATGGAGCCCCTGTCCGCTTGGGTATGGGAACATATCCAAAACATAGTACTTTGGTTTGTCAAAGTTATACGCATCTGTTTTGAAAGTTTTGTGATCTGCCCAATACTTCTGCCACTTCTTTTCAATTTGTTTGTGATCGTAACTCATTTTCTTTCCTCCGATTAAAAATAAAAGCGTCCTCAAATTCTAAGGACGCCTGATAACGTGTTACCACCTTAGTTCATAAGTAGATACACTTATGCACTTCATTGAGCTTTGTAACGCAAGCAAAACGGTCGCTCCACAAACGAGTTCATATCTTTCTACGCTCCAGGTTTCACCACTGTTCCTGTCTCTCTTTGCCGTATACTCATTACTACTACTTTTGTTTCCTAACAACAAGGATAAGATACCACTTTACACTTTAATGTGCAAGTCCGGATAAACTGTCCACAATCCATTTCGGATGTAAATCCTTATCTTTCTGTATTTCCATAAAACTTGTATCTGTTGCTACAAAGGCGGTCTCATAGTGGCATTGTAAAGCAGGAAGAATATCTGCTCCATAATCATCAGAGACAATCAGCACCTCGTCTTCTTTATATCCTGTATACCGTAATGCATAGGATAAAGTCACTAAACTTGGTCTTCCAAATTCCAGTGCCTTGGTATTGGCGGCATATTCCAGTAATCGTGTAATAGCACCAGCTGCAATACATTGTTTATCTCGATCAATGTGTTCTCTGGAAGAGTCAGTAGAAATCAATACTGCTCCTTTTTTTATTTTCTGAATGTCACGATTCAGATCAATCGCGTCCAGGTGAGATTCACTGCCGATAAAAATCCAGTGAGGATCTTCACAGTTCAGCTCAAATCCTGCTTCCACAAGCACTTCTTTCAATCCTCTTCCGCCAATATAATTTGCTTTAATACGTGTTGGATATTTTCTTGCAATCCAATCTCTGGCAGCCATAGCAGAAGTGTAGATAACCCCGTCTGAAAAAGTAG
Organism: uncultured Bulleidia sp.; assembly: GCA_934757945.1. Lineage (GTDB taxonomy): Bacteria > Bacillota_I > Bacilli_A > Erysipelotrichales > Erysipelotrichaceae > Bulleidia. The sequence continues at coordinate 1,129 of CAKVLT010000046.1, forward strand.
GAAAACCCATAGCACGCATATGAATACAGAGTTCTTTTTTTGTCTGATTACTTCTGTCAGTAACAATCAAAAAAGGAATATGTCTTTTTAACAGACTTTCTATCAATGTAATAGCTCCGTCTGAAGGCTTTTCATTGTTTTTTACCAACGTTTCATACTGAATAATGTGACATTTACGAATCATAGTTTCACCTTTTCAATTGTACCATATCTTATGGTAGAATTTAGGCATGAAAAAAATAACAAAAGTATTATCCACTATTCTTATAGTATTATTATGCATAGCTTTCTTATTATATGATGCTTATTATATTGAACCTGTGAAAATACGAGTACGAAAAGAAATCTTAAGTTCAGAAAAAATACCTTTATCCATGGATAGCATTCAGATTGCATTCCTGTCAGATATTGATTACGGAACTTATTTTACCAGTACACAGCTGGATAAGCTTGTAAACAAGCTGAATGCATGTGCTCCGGATATTGTCTTATTTGGAGGCAATCTCATCAATTCTTCTGTCACTTTAGATGAAGATACACAGTCTCTTCTAACCACTGCGCTTTCTAAAATAGAAGCTCCTCTTGGAAAATTTGCAGTCTATGGAGAACAGGACCACAATACTGCTGAAACATTATCAGCTATTACAACCATTTTAAATTCTTCAGGCTTTGAAGTATTAGAGAATTCTTCTATCAGCTTAAGAAACAAATCCTCAGATGCTATCTCTCTGGTAGGTATTGACAATATGGTCAATGGTACTGTGGATATAGATACAGCTTACAGTAATGTTCCAAGAGACAACTATGTCATTACACTCTGCAATACGCCGGATACCTGTGACAGAGTACCTACAGATCTTACAGATTATTTCCTTGCAGGACATAGCCTTGGAGGACAGATCTATTACATATTCTCCTCGTATTACACACCATCCGGTGCTACTTCTCATTTAAGAGGCAAAGAAAAAATCAGTAACAGTTTCACTCTGGATATCACTTCCGGTGTGGGCACTCTTACAAGTAATGTCAGACTGTTTTCTCCAAGTGAAATTGTCATCTATACTTTACAGTCTGAAAAGCCTCAACCTACTCCAACTCCTGAACCAACTGTCAATCCGGCAGAAACTGCTCCTCCCCAAGAGACACCTTCTGCCGCCCCTTCTTCTGCACCAGAACAAACTGCAGAACCATCACAAGCACCCGCAGAATAGACCTGCAGGTGCTTTTTTATAAAAAAAGAAGAAGATTAGTCTTCTTCCAGTACTTTAAAGTGCCTGATGGCATTAGAAATCCCATGGTCATTACAGTTGGTAGTGACATAATCCGCATGAGCTTTCACTTCTTCTTTTGCATTCCCCATTGCCACTCCTATACCTGCATATTCCAGCATACTGACATCGTTACCACCATCTCCAAATGCCATACTTTCTTCTTTTCCAATACCCCATTTATCAAGCATGATTTTCACACCTTCCGGTTTACCACCATTTTCAGGAATCATATCCGCAAAATCATCTGTCCATCTTGCAGATTTCATATGTGGCGCGTGCTGAAGAAATTCCGCATCTCTTTCAGGCGGAATACGCGGGCAAACCTGATAAGTTGGATATGTATACATTCTTTCAGGATTCATAATTTCAGGAAGTTTATCTAATTGATCAATAGACTTATAGTATGCATATGTACCTTCGTCCATTTTGGTCATATATCCTTTTTCCAGTTCAAATACATTGCAGGCATAGTCCACTGTTTTCAAATATGGAACAAGTGTTTGAAACGTATCCGATGATATTGGACAATCATAAAATCTTTCTCTGTGTTCATCCATACAATACTGCCCGTTTAATAAAATATATCCATCCCAAGGAAAAGAATTAAATACATCCCCAAGTAAAGGTAATTGTACAGGAGGTCTTCCTGAAGCAATGCAAAGTTTTATCCCTTTTGCCTGTAATTTATGCAATGTCTCCAATGTACTTTCAGGAATACTATGTGTTTCAAAATCAATCAATGTACCATCTATATCAAAAAATATTGCTTTTATCATAAACGTATCTCCCTCTTGCAATGAGACTACTCTTCATTTTCAATTGTTTCAACCTTAAAACGTGTAACAATTTACCAAAATGAAAACAGTCATGTATACAACACGTATACATGACTGAAAGGAAAGATACTTATTCACCAAACTTAAACAGATCTACTACTCTGTCAATGAAAGATTTCTTTTCGGCTGTTGAAGTTGTTGCTTCAGAAGATGAAGAACTTGTCGTTTCTTCTTTCTTAACAGAAGAAATCTTATAGATAAATTTTACAGTTCCTTCAGTACCATCACTGATTCCGGAATAAGAATTGTATGGTTCATCATCCTGCATTTCCTGAATCAACTTACTTGCTGTCTGCAGATTATCCAGAGCACTGTTCTGAGTCAGCTTGGAAATTCCTTCTTCATTATACTGTACTAAACCATCATACAATGTCTTAGCACCGTCAGATAACTGTGTAGCACCATCAGATAGTGTCTGAGTACCATCTTTTAATGTCTTAGCGCCCTGAGACAACTGAGCTGCACCATCAGATACCTGAGAAGCACCTGAAGAAAGTTTCTGTAATCCATCAGTTAAGGACTGAGAACCGGCATAGGCAGTACTTACACCATCTGTATATTGTTTCAGACTTTCTTTTAAGAAAGCAACACTATCCAGACTTTGTTTAGCACTCTTGATTTCTTTAATTGCTGCAGAAGCAGTAGCATCACTGCTCACCACCCCATTCAGATAACTGATAATTGCCTGTTTACCTGTCTCTGACTTTGAATTTTGAAGATAGGTTTGAATAGTCTGAGCAATTGCAGCATCATGAGATACAGAATCTTTCATATCTGAAATGGAAGCAGAATTTGCATAATACATTGAACCATAGCTTGCAAGCATTGCAACCTCTGCTTCAGTTTTATTATATGGAGCTGCAGTAAGCATTGCCTTAGCCGCAGCATAAACACCTTTATCTGTCTGAGCAGTTCTTAAATCTGTAACCCATGTAACGCCATCAACACCCAAGGCAGGTGCATTTCTATCAACATTGTTTAAGACGGAAGTTACAATTGGAGCAACTGTAGCATAATCCACATTGGATAAATCAGTAACATGATTGTTAATTGCAATGGAAATTACTTCTTCTGCCTGTCTAGTAGTTAAAGTGGTCGGCTGTTCAGAATCTTTTGTAAATTCTGCAACCTTCTTCTGCACTGATCCTACAGCACCTTCATACGTAGCAAGATTCAGAAATCTGCCTGCAGAAGAATAATCTCCTGAATCAACTTTGTCCGCCTGATCATTTTGTACTGCTTGCACTTGCTGAGCAATCGCAAGATTACCCTGTTGTGAAACAAGATATGATGTAAGATCTGTTTGATGATTAACAGCAGCCATATAGAGAAGCATATTTAATTGATCATCAGTAACATTCACTTTGTTATTGTTTAACTGCTCTTTAATCTGGTTGAATGCTACTTGTCTCATACCATCAGTAATACCGGCATAATAGCCTAACTGACTACCATAGTTTTCCCAGGTTAATGATTGATAATTAGTATCATTTTTAATGGTATCATTAGCATCCAGTTCTTTATTTACTGTAGCAAGAATGGCATCAGCAACCTGACTCATACCACTATTTAAAGCAGCGTTATTAGAAGATAACTGACCAAGGCCAGCCTGTAATGCAGTTGCGCCTGCCAATGCACTGGAAGCTCCTTCAGCAAGCTGACTTGTACCATCAGTTAATGTAGATGTACCATTGACTAATGTACCAACACCATCATTTACCTGATTTGCTCCATCTTTCAACTGATCTGCACCTTCATATAAAGTTTTAGATCCATCAATCAGTTTCTGTGTAGCCGCATCAAGTTCATCAAGCTGAGAGAATAAATCAGTACCTTCCAGCTTGTCTTCTTTCATTTCCTTCTTCAAAGCAGATAAGTCTGTAGACGCAGCCATCATCATTGTTGGAGACGAAAAGTCCGTAACATCAGCTTCAATAGTAATGGAATCAAATAAGTAATCATTTAAAGAAGATAAATCACCTGTTAATAACTGACCAAGAGAATCCTTTAAACCTGGCATCATGACTGCTGCAGCAATATTACTGGAAGAATCATCCTGTGTCATGCCATGATTAATCGTGATATTTTTGAATGTGTCATTATCAAACATACCACCTACAACAGTATAGAATGGTTTGGCTACTTCATAAGTAACTCCATTGACTGTATATTCTTTTTTCTGTGTGTTTGTAACACTGACTGTCATCTTTAAATGACCGGACTTTCCCGTAAGATCATCTGGATCTATCTGCTTACCGTCTAATTCGTAGGAAATACTTGTTTCAAGAGGTAATGCAGCATTGGATTTACCCTGATAATACACGTTGGTATCATCTGTGGTCCATGTATAGCCATTATCTGTTTTCTGTACAGCTTCATCGGATTTCAGATTCTGTACATCAGTAAGATCTGATGTATCCTGATAGTTCTTGAAGCCATCTTCATTATGCAATGTATCAGATACCGTAACATCACTGACACTGCCATCAGCGTTCAAAATAACGTATACAGATTCATCTTTTGTTGTAGTGCTTTCAGCAAGTACCGGAGAGAAAGTACCAAGTACCATGAATGTAGCTCCGGTTAGTGATGTGATTTTAGAAATCTTGTTCATACTTTAAGCCTCCTTAGCTTTTTTATTTTTCATCCAGCCGATGGTTGTTTTACGAATGACTGGTTCACATAAGATTAACAGACAAGGTAATACGAAGATGATAACAACCATGGAGATAAGAGCACCACGTGCAATCATGATACAGATACTTGTCAATAATTCCATCTTGGAAATGAAGGATACACCAATTGTTGCTGCAAAGAATGTCAGACCTGAAGTCATGATGGATCTTGAACAGTTTTCAATGGCAATCTGTGCAGCTTCTTTTCTGGAATGTCCTCTGTTCAGCTCTTCTTTAAATCTTGTAGTCATCAAGATAGCATAGTCAACCGTTGCACCTAACTGAATCGTACCGATAACAATGGAAGCGATAAACGGAATCACTGTGCCAGAGAAATACGGAATTGCCATATTCATAATGATGGCAGATTCAATACTTGCTACGAGTAATACAGGGATAGACAGAGATTTAAAGGAGATGGCGATAATCAAGAATACCAGAACTACTGATAACCAGTTAACATTCTGGAAGTCAACATTAGCTACCTCAATCAAATCTTTTGTCATAGGAGCTTCACCTGTAATGACTCCTGTAGAATCATATTTCTTAACAACTTCACTTAAAGCGTTCATCTGAGCATTTGCTTCATCTGTACCTGCTTTATAGTCAGAGTTAACAAGAATCATCTTATGGCCGTTTACAACAAAGACATCCATCAGATCTTGTGGCAGCATGTTCTGAGGAACTCCAGCACCGATAAATTCTTCAATACCAAGAACACTTGTAATACCATCCATGTTCTTGATTTCAGCATCCATTTTCTGAATCTTTTCAGCACTCAGATTCTCATCTACGATGACAAAGATACTGCTTGCCATATGGAAATCTTCCTTAAGTTTTTCTGTCCCCACCTTACCAGTCATATCATCTGGCAAGGAATCTGTTAATGTGTAATACTGTTCTACCTTTGGATAAGCAAGGCCAAAGACTGCAAACACACACAGAAATACTGCCAGAATGGCTTTATAGTGTTTTGGAATAAAGTAAGAGGTTTTTTCCAGTTTAGGAATCAATGTCTTATGTGTATGCTTATTGATCTGTCTTCTGAAACAGAGAAGTAAAGATGGAAGAATAGTCACTGTACTGATTAATCCCAGTACAACACCCTTTGCCATTACAATACCGATATCTCTTCCAAGAGTCAGTCTCATGATACATAAGGCAACAAACCCGGCAATAGTTGTCAGACTTGAAGTAGAAATAGAAGTAGCTGTATTTCTGATAGCATGTTCCATAGCCTCAAAGTCATCTTTACACCAGTTCTGTTCCTCCTGATATCGTGATAACAGGAAGATGGAATAATCCATCGTAACACCAAGCTGTAACACAGTCGCAAGAGCTTCAGTAATGTAGGAAATCTGCCCCAGAAAAATGTTAGTTCCAAAGTTATAGATAATCGGGAAGGCAAGGCCTGTCATGAACAGGAATGGAACAATGTTGTTCTTTAAAGCTAGCCACAACACCACAATACATGCACCTACGGCTATCAATACATAGAATGGCATTTCCTGATCAACGATAGATTTTGTGTCTTGCAGAATAATGGACATACCCCCTATGTAAGCCTCACCCTGACAGATGGTCTTGATTTTCGCAAGAGCATTCATCGTAGATTTACTTGAAGCTACATCATCAAATGTAACTATCATCATCGTTGCATCTTTTTCATCATTAAACATGGCATCATGCAGTTCGTCTGGAAGAATAGATGGATCTATAGTATCTCCAAGAACATCAGATATCCACAATGCTTTTCTGACACCCTTTACATTAGAGATACGTTCCTTCATATCCAGCAATTGTGCTGTAGGCATATCTTCCACAGTAATCATTGCAGTAGATGCCAGATGGAAGTCATTTTCCAAATACGTTTCACCTACCATAGAATCAAGCTCAGCTGGTAAATACGTTAAAATATCATAATTCACTTTAGTCGCCACAGCGCCAATACCACTTGGTATCAGTAAAGCTATTGCAACAACCAGTATGAGTTTGCGGAACTTTACCACAAAGTGTGCAAACTTTTTCATAAAACCCTCCTCTCAAAATGACCGTTGGTCATTTATTGACGTGTACAAGTATAGTGCATTCCATTTGAGTGTCAATTATTAAAAATGACTTTTAGTCATTTTCGAAAATGTGTATACTAAATATATGGAAAATCTCATTGAAAAGAAAAAAGAAGAAAAAAGAAAAAATCTCCTTCAGGCTAGTTACAGGCTTTTTACTAACAGAGGTATATCCAAAGTTTCTATTGCGGACATATGTAAAGAAGCAGGCATTGCCAAAGGTACTTTTTATTTATATTTCAGCTCCAAAGAAGAAATTGCCCGTGCCTTAAATAAAGATTTATCACACACAGTACTGCAAAGAGCTTATGCCTGTGTAGTAGAAGACAGGAAACCTTCCTTTAAGGAAAATCTTCTGACTATGAGTAACTTCCTTCTGAATTACTGCTCTAATGATACGGATACATTATTATTGATGTCCAAGGATTTCATTCTACCCTTTACCATTGAAGATTTCCAGAAATCCAGTGATCCTCTGTTTGTGGATCTTCATAATGAAATTGAAAGTTATGCAAAAAAAACAGGTATCTCTTTTGAAGAGATCCTGTTCAGACTGTATGCTTTATTAAGTATGATTATTTCCGTATGTTATTCCTTTTATTTTGACCATTATCCAAGTAATGTGGATCTGGATACGTTAAGGAAATACCTGAATGCTCTGGTAAGTCAGGCTTTCACAGAGTCATAGCCATGTTATAGCCGTATTCCTGATCTTTAATAATCTGGAATCCCATCTTTTTATAAAAGCTGACAGCTCTTTCATTGGATTTGTCAACGCCAAGAATAAGACCTTTTACCTGGTCTTTTTTTAATCTTTCCAGCAAAGTTTCAAACAGTTTTGTACCATTGCCGCCATGTGTATACTCTTCCATGATATCAATATGCATATGGGCCGGATATTCCTCTTGAAAAGATTTATAAAACCCAATCTGAGCAACTGCACCTTCATAGTATTCTTCAGACAGATCTTTGATTTTTGCAAGATACGGTTCCATATGTACTGCCCACTGTTCTGCATCTTTAGCGCAGAGAATATACCCTACAGGTGTATCATCATTCATTAACATATATGCAAGTTCTCTGTCCAGATATTCATCACAATACATCAATAATGAAAACTGTCCATGTTTGTTATTGGTTCTTGCTTTTTCACTGGCTGTAGCAAGACACACCTTTTCCATAGCTTCCCTGTATTCGGGCATATATTCTTTAATATACATTTTCCTTCTCCTTCGTACATAATCGTACATAGACCTCGACCTGCTGATAATGAGGATAGGTCATATCTTTTGTGCATGGCGTAAAACCAATGCAGACTTTAAACATAGTTTCAGCAAGCAGCTGTTCTTTTCTGAACACCTTCAGTGTATTAAGATTACTGACATCTTTCACAATGCGTGTAATCTTCTTTACTATCTCTGCTGAAGAATAATCTTTACTTTCAAGTTGTTGCGACAACATTTGCACTTTTCCATTACCATCAAACGATTGTTCCAGTACTTCTTCAATATCCAGGCTGTGCTGATAACGTAATACATAAGTATTGTTCTCTTTCACTATACAATCAGACATATATTTTTCAAGTTTTGGTTCCAGCTGCGTAACATATGCCATTCCGCTGTTAAACAGCCTGCAGCGCATTCTTCCGGATAAGGAAAGATGAGATTTCAAAACTGTCATATTCTGTTTGAAAAGTTCAGAAGTATTTACCTGTTCTTCCAGAAAATCTTTTTTGTCTGTTTTCAGAACATACAAGGCTGGTCTTTGTACCCCAACACACATATATTTAGTATCCATAAATAATGTATCCGGACCTACAGTGTCTTCTATACAGGTATCCATAGAAATATTGTGCTCTTTGAAATACTGAATGACTTCAGGTTCTCCCTTTTCAAAGTGCATACACATAAAACAATAGATATCATATTCCACCGGCAATACTTCCTTATAACATTTTGTATAGGCAAGTAAGAATTCAAACAGAGATTTCTGTTTATGAAAGTAAAATACCAGTGTTGGTCTTTTCCCGCTGTTCTGTTTATCATATAACAGTACCCCATTGGAAAAAGGAACTCCCTCTAAAATTCCGGAAAGATCTGGATGAGCCTGACGTATAATTTCAAGTTTCTGTTGCCAGTAAGGAGTACTTGAGCCGAAGGCACACTGGTGATTCTGCGTTTCTTCTTCCTTTCCTACAGGAAATTTCACAGGTTTTCCTGAAGGTGTATGCAGCAGCATGTCCAGACAGAATCCGAAGATACAAATACATACAATAATCAATGCAATAATGCAGTATTTCATATCTCCTCCTTCCTTTCCACACTGTCTCTGTCATCAAGATAAGATGGGGCATATTGTATACATTCGCCATCCTCTTTCAAAAAATAACACCATACAGATTTTGGTATTCCCTGTTTTGAAGAATAGTGAATACGGAATTTTCGCAGAAACCATCCATTTTTTGCAGCGGTATTTTGAATTTCCTGAAGACGGTCATATCTATGGACAATCTGAAGACTGCCTGCTTCTTTAACAAGAGAATAACTGCAACGAAACAATTCCTCCAGTTTCAGATAGTCTTCATGTCGTGCCATACGAAGATATGGACTGTCATTCTTCAAATCTGTTTTCTTTGTTGGAAAATAGGGAGGATTGCATATAGCATGATCAAAAAGACACCCTTGAAACTCCTGTAATCTTACTGCATAAATGTGGGCGCAGATATGATTATGTTCCATATTTTTCCTTGCAGTTTCTACCACTTCCTCCAGAACATCTATTCCGTAAGGAATCGCTTTATGATGGGCAATGTAACATAATAAGGCACCGGTATTTGTACCTATGTCCAGCACCGTTTCTTCAGGCTGCACTTCCATCATTCTGCCAAGATATTCTGTATCACTGTTAAAATGATACATATGCGCAGGTTGTTCTATGGTGTAATTTGTTCCGTAAAGGTAATCATATCGCATATCTCTCAGCCCTCATGTGTTTCCTGTATTTCAAACCAGAATGTCGATCCTTCATTGACTTTGGATTCCACGCCATACTTTGCACCATGAGCATCCAGAATAGCTTTCACGATGGAAAGTCCAAGACCTGTACTGTTCAGACTTCTGTAGAAAGAACGGCTTGCCTTCTGATAACGATTCCAGATAAAAGGTATTTCTTCAATTGGAATTCCCTCCCCTTCATCTTTCACTTCTACACGTATGGTTTCTTCATCATCCAATATATACGCCCTGATAGTAATCAGCCCACCGTCATGAGAATGTTTGATGGCATTGGTAAGATAGTTATGCACAACTTCCAGGATCTTACCTTCATCCGCATACATAGTCAAAGACTCAGGCATATCCATATGTATCTGCAGATGTGCTTCCATAATACTTGGAGTATCCATATCCACCACCTGTTGTATCACCTGTACGATGTCCACATTCTTTTTATGCAGCTGATAGTTTCCAGACTGCATCTGAGACAGTTCACTCATCTGATCAACCAATGTATTCATAAATTCTGTTTCCTTGATGATAATTGAAAGATGTTTATTTCTTTTTTCTACAGAATCACCAGAAATGTCTCTGATCATTTCTGCATAGGCACGGATATTCGTAATAGGTGTACGAATATCATGCGATACATTGGCAATAATGTCTCTTCTGAGTTCTTCTATCTTACCAAGATCTTTACTTGCTTTATTCAAGGTAGATGCCAGTTCCTGTGTCTCCATAAAAGCTCCACCCTCAAAGTGTGCTTCATACTTGGCATTGGATAATTGCACTGCTTCCTTTTCCATATTCTGAATTGGTCGAGCAATCTTACCAGAAATCCAGAAAGAAAAAATCAAAGAGGCAACAATTACAAATATTACATAGACAGAATACTGTCTTGAAAAAAAAGTAATAATCGAATCTACAGGTTCCAGAGGTGTATTCATAAAAACATAATATGTACCAAGGTTTTCTTGTACTTTTTTCCCATATACGAGCATTTCCTGCTGTGTCTTGGGATTGATGACATTTTCAGAATATTCCCCGTTTTCTTCCGTCAGTGATTGCAGAGTACTGAGATCTGTATACTGCTTTGACTGGGTTAATATACACCCTGATCCCAGAAGATCGGCAGTATACACTTTATTTCCGTCAGAGTTATAGATAACCACACAGGCACCGTTTTCCACTGTCTGCTGAAAAGCATTCTCTATATCTTCTTTCTTTCCTCCTGAAGAAGATAAGAGCTCTTTTTGCAGAGTTTCCACCATTGCTCTGGTGGTATTCATTTTTGACTGTCTATAGTAAGGCTTGATAAATCCTATCTGCAGCAACCCTAATAAAAGTACTATACTTACAGATAATACAACAAAAGAAATCAGCAGATAGAATCGAATACCTTTATTCTGCAGTTTCAAACTTATACCCCATTCCACGTACTGTCACAATTCGATCTCTGTATTGCCCAATATGTGATCTAAGCATCTTGATATGAGAATCTACTGTACGATCATCTCCATAGAAGTCAAATCCCCATACATCAGATAATAAACGTTCTCTGGATAAAGCAACATTTGGATGAGACAGCAAATACATCAGAAGATCAATTTCTTTTGGAGTCAGCTGAGCTTTTTCACCATCTACTTCTACTGTTCTGCCATCCATATCCACATGCAGTCCTTCTACCACAAGCATTCTGTTTTTATGCGGTCTTTGTCTTTCCAGTACCACTTTCACCCTTGCCATCAATTCTTTAGGAGAAAATGGTTTCACCACATAGTCATCCACACCAAGTTCAAATCCGAACAGTTTGTCATATTCTTCTTGTCTGGCAGAAAGGATAATCACTGGAATATCCTGGATTTTTTTGATTTCTCTGCACGCTGAAAAGCCATCCAGTCGAGGCATCATGACATCCAGAATCACGCAGTCATACGTAGCAGATCTGATCTTATCCAGAGCATCTATACCATCTGTTGCCTCATCAGCTTCATAGCCGTTGATTTCAGCATATTCATGAACGACTTCACGAATGGAGTCTTCATCATCTACTATTAAGATTTTTGCCATATTCCTCATCCTCCTGCTTTACAATCTGAATACGATCAATCTGTACGTATCCTTCGTCATTCATTTTACCATGAAATCGAATATAATCCCCTTCCTGCAACCTGCCTTTTATCCTTGCATATTCACTTGGCCAGACAGAGACACTCATTTCACTTAATCCGTCTGTAATAAATACATTACAGTATTCCCGGTTATTTTTTGAAGTTTTTTCCTTTATGGACAATACACGTGCAAAACTGTGTACCTCCATACCATAGTTGTCTTTAATGGCAGCTAAGGCAGGGTCGTGGATATTCCATTTCTTTTTCAGCTCTATAAATTCTTCGTTATTTCTGTAGAATCCAAGCACTTCTTTTTCGTGTTTGATTTTTTCAACTTTATTTTCCTGATATTTCTTTAGACGTGTTCTGCTCATAAGACTCTCATCCGCAACCAGCACACCATTTTTCTTTACCTGTATCAAATCTCCGTAATTGATTACCTCATCCAGGTTTTCAATCATGGTCATTCTTGTTTCGTCAAAACAATCCAATGCGCCTGCATAGATATACTGCAGAAAAGTTTCTTTTTTCAATTTATACAGTCTCATTCTGACAACAAAATCTATGTAGTCTTTAAAATCCCCATGAAGCTGTCTTTCTCTGACTATCTGCAGCGCTGTAGCATTTCCTGTTCCTTTGACAATAGATAAAGGTAACACCAGATTCTGTTGTGTAACCACATATTTTTCATATCCTGTCATAACTGAAACAGAAGTCAGTTCCACACCTTTGTTCTGTGCTTCCTCAAGATACTTCATTGTCTTGATATCATCTCCAATAACAGCATTTAACAAAGTACAGTAAAAATACATCGGATAATGTGCTTTTAAATACGCCATCTGATAAGAAACTACGGAATAAGCAACAGAATGAGATTTATTAAATCCATAAGAACCAAACTTTTCAATATCATTCCATAAAGAAATACTTACTTCTTCACTGTATCCATGACGCAGACAGCCTTTAAGAAATTCTTTTTTCAGTGTATT
>CAKVLT010000047.1 GCA_934757945.1 uncultured Bulleidia sp.
GTAGCCTAGCCTTATATGTGATTTCTGTCCGTCGGACCGGAGATTTGCTTACAGCTTCCTTCAGATTCCACCTCACGGTGGACACCCTTGCTGTTCGGCTATACATTTCCCACTACCTGGGCAAGTTCGGGACTTGCACCCGTTAGAGCGCGCCCATGGCGCGCAAACAAAGAGAAGCTGCCTTTCAAAAGGTAACTTCTCTTTCACGTATAAACCATAAAAGACCAGCCACAATAGAGACCATTGTCTGTAAACTCATCATCTTTCCGTTGCTGCAAAGATAGGTAACCGTCAAGGCATACACACCGATAAACAGATATCTCACGCCATGGAACACCCTTTCACCATAACAGATATGTCTGCAAAGATATGGTAATGCCTTGTCTAATACCACCATGGTCAGCACCATCAACATACCACTGTATGGATGAATTGCCATGGCAATTATAGCCATCAGCACATTACTGATATCTGAGTCCATCTTCACATTCTTAAAGATATAACTTCCAAATACACACAGTATCATCAGTACAGGTGATACATTACAGGAAACCGCCCCTATTCCAAAGATAGCCGTCAAAACAGTAAACAGAGAAGATGGCATACTTCTGCATATCAGTGCCAGTATCCATAGAATATCTGTCAGAATATCCTTTGTCAGTCCTGTTTTTATCAGCTGATACAATGCAAAACCATACACCATGGCATACACGATCCTGCTGTATTTTTCCACGTGCAGTTTATGACTGTAATATTCAAAGATAACCGGAATACATACAAGCAAACCCATCATAGGGTTTATCAATGCAATTCCTGCACAATACAGCACTTTCTGCACATAGGGATTACATTGCTGGCTGTTTAACAACATTGCAAGTAGTGTTGTACCACTGATAATCATAAATGCAAACAGCATCATATACGGAAGACTTGTCTCAATATGCACACTGCTGGCCAGAGATGTCATCCCGTATATCACCAGCATTTCCAGTATAGTATCTATCACTCCAAAGATTTGTTTTTTCATATTGCCTTTAACCTCGTGATGTTTAGTATACCACTGCTAGCTGATTTTCCATGCAATATGTGAGCCATCCTCTTTCTTTTCTACTGTCAGCTGCGTCTCCAGCTGTGTTTTCAGCTCACTGACATGAGAAATAATACCAATCAGCTTATTCCCCTGTGCAAGTGTCTTAAGCACTTCTACAGCCTGTGTTCTGGAGTGATCATCCAGTGAGCCAAATCCTTCATCTATAAATAACATATCCAGATGAATGGCACTTGTTGTCTGCTGAATCTGATCCGCCATCCCCAGTGCAAGTGTCAAAGCAGCCATAAAAGATTCTCCACCGGATAATGTCTTCACATCTCTTTCCGTATCCGTCACATAGGAATATACCATCAGGTCCAGTCCCTTGTTTTTACCTGTAGACGCTTTGGAATCCTCCATCAGGCGTAATGCATACTGCCCCATGGTCATGGCATAAAATCTTGTATTGGCATATCTTAGAATCTGCTGCAGATAATACCTTTGCACATAGGTTTCAAGATCCATACGTCCATTTGTCACATTACCGGATATCCATTTATGTAACTTTGACACATGTTCATATGCAGATATCTTCTCTTTGGACTTCTGGTATTCTTCTGTAAGTTTTACAAGCTGTGTTCTGTTTCTTTCCAGCTGTATATGCAGATTTGTACATTGTGTGTTCAAAGAGACACTCTGTTCCTCCAGAGATTTGACATTATCTTCCAATACAGTCATATCCGGATACTTTGTCCCCTGTAACAGTCTGGTATATTCTTCTTTTTTAGCGTTCAAAGAATCCAGTTGAGTTCTGTAAGTTTCCACTTCAGATTCCATCTTTGCTTTATCCAAAGACACAAATTCTTTCCATTCCACAAGATTTTCTTTCTGTACTTTCTGCGCATAGGCTTCCCTTGTTTCGTTCATCATTTTCTCAAGCTGAGGAAGTTTTTGCTGTGTCTTTTGTATAACTGTAGATGTAGCAGTATATCTTTGTGTTGCGGACACACTTTCTTTTTGTAACAAACTGTTTTTATCCTGTACTTCTTTCAGTTTTCCAGAAGCAGTCTGTAAAACCTGTTCAGCCTGTTGTACATCTGCATATTTCAGATTCTGTGTACCGGACTGAATCTGCTGTTGTAATACATCCATGGTATGTATCATTTCCAGAAGATATGTATTTCCTTTTTCCTTTCTTCCAAGAAGATCTGTAAGCATATCTGAAAGATTCTTCTGATCAAGAAGTGCCTGTTTATGTACTGCTATCTGTTTCTGATATTCCTGTTTCTGCACAATATACTCTTTTTTCAGCTTGTTAATTTCTTTACCAACATCTTCACACTGCAGTATTTTCTGTAACTCAGTGTATTGTCTTGCGGCCTGTGCGGTACAGGTATCCAGCGTTGCTTTGATGCCCTGCAGTTTTCCCGCTGTATCCGTACAGATTTTCTGTGCATCATTTTCCGCTTTTTTCAAAGTATCCAGCATATCTTTATCTATCTGAATATCCGCATCCTCCAATATTGCAGGAAGTGGATGATGAACAGAACCGCACACAGGACAAGGCTTTCCTTCTTCAAGAGTCTTGGCAAGCATACCGGCCTGATTATCCAGGTATCTTTCAAACATCCTGCTGTAGGTATTTCTGGCCTGTTCATATGTTTCTTTCTCTGACAGATATTTTTTTGTACAGGCAGTATAGTCTTTTTCAGTTTTGTTTACAGATTTCTGCAATTCTGTATACGTACCATATTGCATTAAAGATTGTTGAAATTCCGTTTCTTTCTTCACAAACACCGTATACTCTTCTTCACAGTTTTCAGTATTTTTCAGAACTGATTCCACTTCTTTAAGCTGTTGTGTTACCGTATCCAATTCTTTCAGAATATCTTCATACAACTTCTGTGCACGTTCTTTATCCTGTTGTCTGCAGGCAAGAGTTTTACGACTTTCATCCAATTTCTGTAATGTAGAAAGACACTGCTGTACATCCTGTTCAGTTTTTGCAAAAGAAGCTGTTTCCTTCTGCAGAATATCTTCATACGCATGAGAAGCATTTTCCGCCTCTTCTTTTGCCTTATGGACAACTGGCAAGATACTAACTGCTTCTTCATAGTCTTTTAAAGAAGCTGTATAGTTTTTTTCTGCATCTTTCCAGCGTGTAAATAAAGAAGATATCTCTGAAGCTTTCTGAATATTCTCTATGGTCTTCTTTTTAGCAAGATACTCATTTTCCGCCTTTTTCAAATTGGAAAGCTGTTGTGCTACCTGTTGTAATGCCTCATAATAAGACACAACTGTTTGTCCCTGTTGCAATAAACCCTGTGCTTTTTGAAGGTTTTGTCTGGAAGAAAGATACTTTGCATTACTTTCTTTGAGGTCATTTTCCAGTTGAATACAATAGTTCCTCAAAACATCAAGAAAAGAGGATAAAGAGGAATACATTCCCTGTTGTACCTGAGATACCAGTTCATGATGATTTTCAGATAAAGCAGAAAGATCAAGCTGAGCAATAGATGCCTGCATCAGCTGTCTTTGTACATCCATATCCTTTTCAAGATCTTTTTTCTTCTGTGCAAGAATACCTGCCATTCTGTCATATTTTTCTGTATGAAACAGTTTACGGAAAATCTCTTTTTTATCATTTGTGCTGGCGCGAAGAACTTCCATGAATTCTCCCTGAGCCAGCATAACCACCTGCATAAACTGCGCTTTTGTCAGTTTTACAAGATCATCTATTTTCTTCTGTGCCTGCTGAGAAGAAAGTATCGTACCATCCGGAAGATGTATTTCCAGCTGTCCTGTTTCCAAAGCATATTTCCCTGCATTCTTTCCTCTTTTCAGCAGTTTATAGTGTCTGGGAACTCTGGTAACAGTATAGGTTTCTCCCTCTTCTTCAAACGAAAAAATAACGGAAGGCTTTACTTCAATTGAAGCATACTGACTTTGCAGGACTTCACCGTCTTTTTTATTTTCATTAGAACTGGCTTCACCATATAACGCAAAAACAATGCCATCAAAGATAGTACTTTTACCTGAACCGGTATTTCCGGATATCAGAAAAATATTCTGATGTACTTTGGTAAAATCAATCGTTGTTTTATTTCCATAAGAGCCAAAAGCTTCCAGTACTAAAGTAAGTGGTCTCATACCTCTTCCTCCACTTCATTCAGAATACTCTTTAAAATACGCATATCTTCTTCATCCATATCCGGCATGAATTCTTTGCATAATGTCAGCGTATCCTTTTCTTCCATATTTTCAGTTTCAAAGTATTGAGGTACCTGCGTATTCTCTCTGCGCACTTCCAGCAAGTTAGAAAAGGCATGTCTTAATTTCTGCTGTAATTCAAACACTTCATGATCTTTTGTGTCTTCCAGTACCACACTGACATAATCCTCACATGTCTGTGCCAGTATATCTTCCAGTGTTCCTTTAATAACTTTTACCTGGTGTAAAGGATGTAAAGGAATCGGCGTAATTTCTGAATTTCCTTTTTCTTTCATATCCACCATCAGAACAGATTTCTGCTGTCCTGCTTCGGATACACTGCAGGCAATCGGAGTTCCGCAATATCTGTAAATTTGTTTACCCACAGTCATAGGCTTATGAATATGCCCCAGTGCAGCATAATCAAACGGTGCTAAGACATCCGCACTAATTTCATCGATATTTCCTACTGTGCGTATCTCAGAATCACATCTTTCCATCTCATCAGCACTTTTCCCATGCGGAAGATAAAACTGATGAGACACAAAGACATTTCTGTCCTGTTCTTCTATTGTTTCTTTTGCCAGCAGTTTTTCCATTGTCTTCTGATACGATAACCCCTCTTGCTGTAACAGAGGTTTTACCATGGAAGGTCTGATAAAAGGTAACAGGTAAAAATGAATCTTTCCATACTCATCCTGTATATCCACACGTGTAATATGCTGTTCAGGAGGTGTTCCAACACAGTAAATCTTTTCTGCTTTCAAAAAAGAGCTGTAGACATCCACTCTTTGTCCCGCATCATGATTACCGGAAATAATAAATATGTACAGATCTGGTAATGCCTGTTTTAAAGAGGTAAGAAAAGCATCAAACACCTTCACTGCTTCTGAAGGTGGTACAGGCTTATCATAAATATCTCCTGCAATCACAATACCGTCTATATGATAGTGCACTGCCTGAGATACTATCTGCTGTAATATGTATGTCTGATCTTCCAGAAGATCTTTTTCCAGCAGTTTTAAACCCAGATGTAAATCAGAAATATGAAAAAATCTCATAAGCCTCCTTAAATAATCAGACGAAGTTTGTCTGGCAATACTTCCACATAAATATGCCTGCTTGTATATGGGGTTTCCCCGTCTGTATGTACCCATTGAGGGGTATCTGCCTCAATATCCATACATGAAGAAACAAATTGTTTTGTGTATTGTGTATAGGCAACATGTCTTCCCTTTTTAGCTTTCAGGAATAATTTCAGAAAAGCTGTCCAAGTAATATGATAGGTAGTACAAAGATATAAGGTGCTGTCCTGATAATCTGCTGATGGACAAAACTTATATCCACCACCTTCACAGGCATGGTTATGAATAGATATAAACTTACAGTCATCATACTCCACATCTTCAGTTTCAAGATGTATTTTCACATGAAAATTCTTCTTTTCTTTTAATATCTTTACAGCTTCCACAAGATATACCAGATATCCAAAATGAATCTTATGAAGCCATTTTTTACTGGTGGATACAGCAACGGCATGACATATTTCCGCATCAAATCCTATTCCTGCAGACACCTGAAATCTTCTTTGGATTCCGCTTTCTCCATAAGTGACACATCCTATGGCACTTGTATGCAATACCCTGTTATTGGAAATACTTTGCATGATGGAGGAAAAGTCTGCAGAGATACCCATATCTTTTAACATATCACAACCGGTTCCTGCAGGCACAAATCCCACCTTGATCAGATCCAGATGATGCAGCCCGTTCAGTGCTTCATTCATCGTACCATCCCCACCTACAACAACAACTGTAATTTCTTCTTCAAGATTTTTTGTCAGTGTATCGCAGATAGAAGTGATACCGGTATCCAATGTGGAATAATGCATATGCACAGTATGTCCGCATTGTAAAAGATATTCTTCTGCTTTTTCTCCTGTAATTCTTCCTGAATGATTTCCGGAAACCGGATTAACGACTATATGATATTCCATAAAACTTTACTCCTGTTTTTATTTTACCATTAATGTGTCATACTCGTTTTATGGATTCTTTTTTTTAAAAAAAACACAGAGGAGTTTTACACCCTCTGTGTAGCAGACGTATAGTTTAGAACAACCCCTGTGCAAGCATTGCCTCGGCAACCTTTTCAAAACCGGAGATATTGGCACCGGCCACAAGATCTTTACCAAGAGTATACTTTTCACATGCAGCATAAGAAGAATCTACGATGTTATACATGATACCCTTTAATTTTTCATCTACTTCTTCACTGCTCCAGGACAATCTTTCAGAGTTCTGAGACATTTCCAGAGCACTTACTGCAACACCACCTGCATTGGCAGCTTTTGCAGGTCCTACCAGCACACCATTTTCCATCATGTAAGCAATGGCCTCATTACTTGCCGGCATATTGGCACCTTCAAAGTAAAATTTAGTACCATTTGCAACAATTTTCTTAGCTTCTTCCATACCTACTTCATTCTGAGTAGCACATGGAATACAGATATCTGCCTTTACACTCCATGGTTTTTCACCTTCATGGAATTCACAGCCAAACTTTTCTGCATACATCTTAATATTGGCATTCTTGGAAGCTCTCATTTCCAGCAGATACGCAATTTTTTCATCTGTAGAAATACCTTCAGGATCATAGACATATCCATTATGTCCGGAAATGGTAACAACTTTGGCACCTAACTGCTTGGCCTTCTTACATACACCCCAGGCAACATTACCATAACCACTTACAGCAATAGTTTTACCTTCGAAGCTTTCTCCTTCTTTTTCAAACACACGCTGTGCATAGTACAAAACACCATAACCCGTAGCTTCAGGTCTGATCAAGGATCCACCGAATGTTCTTCCCTTACCTGTCAGCACACCATTGTCATAGGCATCTCTGATTCTTCTGTACTGTCCAAACAGATAGCCGATTTCTCTTCCACCTACACCGATATCTCCTGCAGGTACATCTGTATTTGGCCCAATATGACGATAGAGTTCTGTCATAAATGCCTGACAGAAACGCATAACTTCTCCATCACTCTTTCCGTGAGGGTCAAAGTCACTTCCGCCTTTACCTCCACCGATTGGCAATGTTGTCAGACTGTTCTTAAATACCTGTTCGAATCCCAGAAATTTCAGAATAGACAGATTAACTGTCGGATGAAAACGTAATCCTCCTTTATAAGGACCTAATGCGCCGTTAAACTGGATACGATAACCGCGGTTCACCTGTGTTTTTCCTTCATCATCTGTCCAGACAACTCTGAACATAATCTGTCTTTCAGGTTCTGTCATTCTTTCCAGTAAAGCTGCCTGTTCATATTCAGGATGCTTGCTGACAACAGGTTCTACAGTTTTCAAAACTTCTGTGACTGTCTGTAAGAATTCAGGCTGATCTGGATTCTTAGAACGTACTTGTTCGATAACGCGATCTACATAAGAACTCATATGCGTATTCTCCTTTTTTTATGTTCTATATTCTACTCTTGATTTTATTGACAGAAAACATCTAATTTTTCATCTATCTCTTTATCTCGTCTGAATTTTGGATGCACCATCTTTCCTTTGGCAAATACAAGTTCTATATGCTTTAATGCATTCAAATCTTCCAATGGATTTTTCTTAACAACAATCATGTCAGCACGCTTACCTTCATCAATAGAACCTGTGATGTCTCCAATACCCGCAAGAATAGCATTCTGTAAAGTAGCTGTATATAAAGCAAAGGCATTTGTCACACCAACATATTTATGGAAATATACCAGCTCCCTGTAGAAGTCATATTGAGTAATCCAAGGACAGCCTACATCATTACCCAGACCTACCGGTATCCCGTTCTCTAATGCCGCTTTACTGCATTCCACAATACCGTTAAAGACCATCTTGCCGTTATACAGCTGTACATCATTCACTTTGGAAACGGACTGATCAAATAACGCAAATGGCAGAGCAGGTGATAAAGTGGTAATTAAAAATGCACCTTTCTGCTTAAAAAGATCCATCATTTCCTGATCAGGCTGTGCACCATGCTCAATACTGTCAACACCGTTTCTCAAAGCTGCCTTCACACCTTGCGCAGATTCCACATGTGCACTGGTCAATAACCCCAATGTATGTGCCTTATCACAGATAGCCTGAATCATATCCTCAGGCATCTTCATTTCTCCAGGTACGCCCTTTTCAGTTGCGTCCAGTACACCACCTGTTACCATCAGTTTCACAAGATCCACATTCTGTGCATAGGAATCTTCCACAAACCGTACAGCTTCTTCATTATTTTTCGCCACACGTGCCACACTTCCGGCCATATGACCGCCTTCCACGGTAATACCTTCATTTCCCGCAAGAATAACAGGCCCAATTTTAGAACCAGCCTTAATCTCTTCTCTCAGTCGAGTATCCAGATCTTTTAAACCACCTACTGTTCTGATGGTTGTTACACCACCATACAATTCCAGTTTTGCAAAATTGCATACCATCTTATAGGCAATGGCTTTAGTAATCGGATTAGAGAACAGAAAATCTACTGTTTTCTTATTATCTTTCTGTTTACCGGAATGTGCCCCATTCCCTGCTAAATGCACATGCATATTGATTAATCCTGGAAGGAGATACCTTCCCTTTAAATCAATCACTTCATATCCAGGTTCCTGTGTATCACTGATTTCTTCAATGAGACCGTTTTGCACATGAATATATTTACTTTCTTCCACCTGCATGTCTTTGTGACCATTTAAGACCTTTGCGTTTGTAATTACATATTTCATATTCAATACTTCCTTTACCTTCATTATACACAAAACATAATCCAGTAAGCATAAGTTCAGAAGTAACTTCAGTATCAAGAAAAAAATAAAACATCATATAGTATTTATCGACTGTCAGGGGCAGTGCAGGGATGATTGTGTTTGGCTGCACCTTTATAGGCATCCTTCTTACATACTGTGGCTGTCAGCTTCATTCCTCTGATAAGTCACACAATCTTTTTATGCCAGGCTTTGATATTGAATAATCGCCACCGGAGCACAGAGAAGGTTCTGTATTCCGGTATCTCTTTGCCTGATCTGCTCATCTGTATAACGTCTCTTATACATAAAAATGACCTCCTGAAGAGGTAGCAGAACTGTCAACGTTCTGTACTACTTACGGAGATCATTTTAATTTCTGTTTTTTGTCAAAACTCAATCCTTTTTCACCAGGAACACCGAATTCTTTTCTGTAACTTTCCTGCTTGGTGATGATATCAATCATTTCCTGAGGCAGATAAACATATTTTGGTCCAAATGCATTAATCACAATACCTGAATGCCCCTTCGTCATCAGCTGTACCGCATCCTGAAAAGTAATCTGAATCGTATCCGGTTCTTTACCATTAACAAACAATGATTTCCAGTTGGTTAATGCATTTACATCTGTAAAGACAGCAAAGGTTTTTTCCTCCACATTATTCACTGTTCTGTTAACAGCCATAAATCCTATCTTCATGGTTTTCTGCAGTACAGAGGAAGTCTTTTCCATCACTACCGGAACAATAAATGTTGTATGCACCAGTTCCTGAATGAATGCATCAATATACTGTGCATCTGTTCTCAGTTCACCATATTCAAACAACAATGCACGTAACTTTGGATTTTCCAGAGGATATCTGGAAATCTGTACACTGCTGATCACCTCATACTTTTCAGCCTCAGATGTATCCAGTATCACAGTGGCCATTGTATCTGTCACATGGTCCACTTCCTGATCATTCACAACGATTTTCTTTATGGTCACTTTTACCTTTTTCTTTCCATACAGATTCACAGAATCTTTTACTTTTAAAGTACCGTGAACAACACCTTCAATCTTGGAGGTTTTGCCTTCATGGAATACTTTTCTGATCACCATGGAAACACGGCGTTTTTCCGTATTTGTAAAAGCAGATTTTAATTTGACGCCGGATTTTGCCTTGGCTAATACATCATCAATGGCAAACGTTGTCATCTGAAATCTGTAAAAGAACATACCTGCAAATATCAGTAATACAGGAAATGCCAGATTTGGCAATATTTCCTGTGGTTCATGCCCATTGGAAATACCCAAAGCATACATACCTGCCACAAGCATGAAACTGAAAAATACCAGTGCATCGAATACTATTGACTTAAATAATTCTTTTTTAGGTATTACACCTGTCCCATAAACATTTAATGTCTTTCCAAAAGATGTAAAGCAAATACCAAAAGCAAATAAAACCCAGCTCATCAATATGGCACTTTCTCCCCGGATAAACACAAGCGTAAAAGCTGAAGCGTATAAACCTGCACCAATGGCAGAGACTATTGTTCCCTTCTTATTCACTATCATCACCTACTTTGTATATGTTCGGATAAGATTCATCACATATCCTGCATCCTGCTTACTTATACCGTTTTGTTTCAGATACATTTCTACAAGTTTAGGGAAAGAAGACTGGCAATACGTATCCATAAAATCTGTCACCATTTTTTCATAATAGTCTTCTCTTTCAAGAGACATATAAAAATGAGAGTTTTCTTTCTTTAAAACACCTTTTTCTTCCATCCGTTTCAAAAGCGTAAAAACTGTAGATCTTTTCCACTCAAAATTAGCACAGCACATATTTACCAGCTGCATCGTCCCGATACCGGGATTCGCCCATATCCACTCTGCTACTTTTCTTTCTGTATCTGTCATTTTCTGCATAAATTAAGTCTACACGTGTAAATACACATCGTCAAAGAAACAATTCTTAAGTTACTTCAACAGGTTTTCCAGATTGTCAAATTTCACTTTATGCATGGAAGCTTTTTCAATAATTGCTCTGATGATTTCTCTTTCTTTATAACTGCATTTTCTGTATTCTCTGATCATTCTTTTTTCTTCAGAGGTATACCCTGTATTCTGTGTAAAATATTTTTTCTTCTGTTCAATCATTTTCAGTATTTCCTTTCTCTGTTAAATCACGTACTGCAATAGAAGCCAGCAACAATCCTGCAGCAGGAGGCACAAATGCTGTACTTCCCGGAATAGAACGTTTTCCCTGTGGCAAAGTTTCCTGTTCTCCTTCTGTCACATGTACTTTCTTAGGCAGTTCAGAAGAACATACAACTCTTAAAGACGTTATATGTCTTTTTCTTAATTCTCTACGCATCACTTTTGCAAGAGGATCATTTTTCGTGCTGAAGATGTCTGTGCAATACAACTTGGAAGGATCCAGTCGATTTCCACATCCCATACTTGAAAGCAAAGGAATGCCCAGCTCATCTGCACAAACAATAATATCCAATTTAGCTGACACCGTATCAATCGCATCAATAATATAGTCCCAGCTTGTAAAATCAAACTCATCTCTGTTATCCGGCAGGTAAAACTTCTGAATGCACTCTACTTCAATAGAAGGATCAATACTATGTATTCTTTCTTTTGCCGCAATCACTTTTGGTTTACCTATTGTCTGTAATGTAGCTACCATCTGTCTGTTGATATTGGTTACAGACACTTCGTCATTATCTATCAGCACCAGCTTTCCTACTCCGCTTCTTGCCAGTGCTTCCACACAACTGCCCCCAACACCGCCAACACCAAATACTGCCACTGTGCTGTTTCGTAATGTCTGAAATGCCGCATCTCCTATTACCAGACGCATTCTTGTAAACTGATCTTTCATAATAAATGTATTGTATGTGATTTTCATAAAAACTCAACAAAAAGACACTGAAAGCCACAGAATGAGCAGAGTTTACAATTCAACGGTTCATAAGCAAAGCCTCCCTGCACTATGTATATTGTTAAAAATCGATAAACATATACACAGAAAGTAAAAAAATGAAGAGATTTCTCTCCTCATTCATAATCATAATAATTCTTTGCAGTAATTGTTTTATCTTTCATCATGACTTTTCCCAGAGCCACAACACCATCAATATTCAGATTTTCATCCAGGATAACACAATCCGCATCTGCATGTGTCTGCAATCTTCCCTTTTGAGGCATCTCCAGTGCATCTGCAACATTTTTTGTAATAATGGAAATAGCTGTAGATATATCCACATGTTCTATCTGAATGAGATCTTTAATCGTCTGATATAAAGTCTCCATCTTTCCAATACCCATACCTATAATCTTCTTATCGGCACTCCACTTTGGGAAAGAACCGTTGGAATCAGAAGATAAAGTAATCTGACGTAAAGGAATTTCCTTTAGTGTTTCCGCCAGGATTTTTGCTGTTTCCGCTGTATCCAGTCCACTTGTAAAATCAATATAGCCACCCATCTTTGCAAAAGCAATGGCATCTTCATACTGATTTGCCACATGTGTTGGTCTGAACTGTGTCACAGGAATATCACTTTCTTCAACAATCTTCATGACATCCTTATAGCCAATCTTTCCTGTACCTGTATGCATATGTACTACACCTGGCTTTTTAGCCAGCAGTGCAGCAGTTCTGACTTCACTTGCCACACGTGTCAGTTCATGTCTGTCTACCTGGGAAGATCTATGGTCACTGATAGCAATCTTGACACCGATGACTTCGTCAATAAAAGCCACATCCGTACCTAAGCTTCCTGTTAAAGTGGTACTTGGATATGCATAAGAACCTGTCAGGCACCATGCACTGATTCCCTGTTCTCTTAATCCTTTTGTTTTTGCGATTAAAGCAGGAACACTTTTTGCATGTGCATCTGTTCCCAGCAAGCCAACAACACTGGTCACACCATAACGAATACAATCTGTCATCTGTAGCTCTCTTATCAGTGAAGCAAATCCGTTTTCTCCTCCACCTCCTAAGATATGTACATGCTGGTCAAAAAAACCTGGAACGATTGTCTTGCCTGTACAGTCTATTTCTTCGTAATCCTGTGGAAAAGAAAAATCAATATGGTCTGCAATCTGAATGATTTTACCTTCACTCATCAACACATCCTGAATACCCATGTCTTCCGGAGCATACACATGCCCGCCTGTTAATTTCAAAAACATACTTTTAGCCTTCTTTCTTATCCAATTATAGCGCCTAACGCTCCATATGAAACAACTGTCATGATTACAGCTGCTAAAAAGATACCCAATAATATGGATAAAGATGCTTTCTTCAGATCCATATCAAATAAGGATGCGACCAGAGACCCTGTCCAGGCACCTGTTCCAGGTAAAGGAATGCCTACAAATAACATCAATCCCCAGAATCCGTATTTTTCAATCTTAGGCCTGTTCTTTGTAGCTTTTTCCTCCAGCCATGTCGCAATCTTACTCATATGATGATCTGCCATCCAGTGAATAATCTTTTTGATTAATAATAATATAAAAGGAATAGGTACAATATTTCCCAGTACACACCAGAATATTGCCTGCCACATCGGAATCTGTAACAATCTTGCAAGTACAAGGCCGCCTCTTTCTTCAATCAAAGGAATCATAGAAACAATAAAGACAGATAAGGACGGAGAAATATGCTGTCCTATCGTTCCCATAAACCAAGTCAAAAATCCATTCATGCAGATAACCTCCACTGTTTTGTATAACGTCACTACTCTACCACAAGTAATCTATTTTTCCTATATTCAGAAAAAGCGTGACAAGTGTTTATGGAAGTGGTATTATTATCAAGCACAAAGAAATGGGCCTGTAGCTCAGGTGGTTAGAGCGCACCCCTGATAAGGGTGAGGTCGTTGGTTCAAGTCCATTCAGGCCCA
>CAKVLT010000048.1 GCA_934757945.1 uncultured Bulleidia sp.
ATTCAAAAGACACTTCAAGACAAATAAATGATAATGGTATGAATCAAGAACCCTGTAGAGCAGATATGCTTTACAGGATTTTATTATGGAAACATGGGTACTGTGTATGTATCTATACCAGATGTGCAGGGGTGATTGACTGAGTGACAGAAGTCAGACAGATTGCCGGAAGTGTATTGGAATACGGGAGATTTCATCCATGCATATGAGAAATATGTGTCTGATTGAAGAGGTGTATTTCGAAAAAAAGGGATGTTTTAGAGAAGAATATACATAGATTTCTACACAAAAAATTTGTTAAAAAATTTCGTGAACTATCAAAGAAT
Organism: uncultured Bulleidia sp.; assembly: GCA_934757945.1. Lineage (GTDB taxonomy): Bacteria > Bacillota_I > Bacilli_A > Erysipelotrichales > Erysipelotrichaceae > Bulleidia. Next base: position 327 of record CAKVLT010000048.1, read on the forward strand.
ATTCTATGTTGCAAAAGAAAGCGCTTACGTATTATATAAGTACAAAGTGAGTCAGAAACCTCACAAATTAATAGGAGGGATATTAATCCATGAATAAGTTTCTAAAAGTTGCTGCAGCTTCTGCAATGTCCTTAAGCTTAGTAGCATGTGGTGGAACAAAAGACAATTCCACAGGTGGAGATGCTTCCACAAGCGACAATCCTAACGCTGACAAAAAAGTAGGTGTATGTATTTATCAGTTTGCTGATAACTTCATGACTCTGTTCAGAGGAGAATTGGAAAATTACTTAATTGAACAGGGATTCAGCAAGAGCAACATCACAATCGTCGATGGTGCTAACGACCAGGCTACACAGACAAACCAGATTCAGAACTTCATCACTGATGGTGTAGACGTTCTGATTATCAACCCAGTTAACTCTTCTTCTGCTGCTACTATCACAGACATGGTAACAGCGAAGAATATTCCATTAGTGTATATCAACCGTGAACCAGATGCTGATGAAGAAAAACGTTGGGAAGACAATGATCTTAAGGTTTCCTATGTTGGATGCGATGCCAGACAGTCCGGTACAATGCAGGGTGAAATCATTGCTGATTTAGGTATTGACACAATCGATCTGAACAAGAATGGTAAAGTTGATTACATCATGATCGAAGGCGATCCTGAAAACGTTGATGCTCAGTACAGAACAGAATATTCCGTTAAGGCTCTGAAAGATAAGGGCTTAGAAGTTAACTGCTTAGATGACCAGCTTGGTAACTGGGATCAGGCTACAGCTCAGGGCTTAGTTGCTAACGCATTAGCTGCTCACCCAGAAACAGAAGTTGTATTCTGTAACAATGATGCCATGGCTCTTGGTGCTTTCCAGGCTATCTCCGCTGCTGGCAGAACAGTTGGTAAAGACATTTGGTTAGTAGGTGTTGATGCTCTTGATGAAGCATTAGATAAAGTTTCTACAGGTGAAATGACAGGTACAGTATTCAACGACCACATTACTCAGTCCCATACAGCTGCTGATGTAGCTATCGGTTACATCAATGGTGAAAAACAGGAACACTATGTAGGTTGTGACTACGTTAAGGTTACAAAAGACAACGTTTCTGAAATCAAAGATTTATTAGCAAAATAAAAAATGATGTGATGTGCGGGTGCCAATATCGCACCCGCCTTTCACTTATATAGTGTATAAGTGAAAAGAATGGAGGTAAAAATGGCGGAATACAAACTTGAACTCAAGAATGTATCAAAGTCGTTTCCAGGCGTTAAAGCTCTAGATGGAGTTCAACTCAGCTTACGTCCGGGTTCCGTACTTGCTTTAATGGGTGAAAACGGAGCGGGAAAATCTACTTTGATGAAATGTTTATTCGGTATTTACCATATGGATGAAGGTGAAATTTATCTGGATGGTAAAAAAGTAGAGATTAAAGATCCAGACGATGCAATGACAAAAGGTGTTGCGATGGTACATCAGGAATTACAACCGGTACCAGCACGTTCTATTGCTGAAAATATGTATCTGGGACGTTTCCCTGTGCACAAATATGGCCCTTTACAGGTAATTGATCATAAGACCATGGCTTCTGAAACGAAGAAATGGCTGAGTCAGTTGGGATTGGATTTTGATCCGAATGCACTTCTTGGTTCCTTATCTATTGGACAGATGCAGTGTGTAGAAATTGCCAAGGCGGTTTCTCATGATGCAAAAGTTATTATCTTTGACGAACCTACTTCTTCTCTTTCTGATAAAGAAGTAGAATTCCTGTTCAAAATCATGAACCAGTTGCGTGATAAAGGCGTTGCTATGATTTATATCTCTCATAAGATGGATGAAATCAAACGTATTGCCGATGATGTACAGATCATGCGTGATGGGCATTATATTGGAACATGGCCTGCAAAAGACCTGACAATTGATGAAATCATCACAAAGATGGTTGGTAGAGAACTGACAGAAGTATATCCTGAAGCCAAACATAAGATTGGCGATGTAATCCTGGAATGTGAAAATATTTGTTCTATTCATGACAGAAGTTTCCAAAATGTATCTTTCAATATAAGAAAAGGTGAAATTGTTGGATTCGGTGGCCTTGTAGGTGCACAGAGAACAGAGCTGATGGAAGCTATCTTCGGTATTCGTCATATCAGAAGTGGCACAATCAAAAAGAATGGACAGGTAATTGTAAACAAGAAACCTGCCGATGCCATGAAACATGGATTTGGTATGATTACTGAAAACCGTAGAGAATCAGGTATCGTAGGATGCCTCTCTATCAAGGATAACGTTGGCCTTACAATTTATAACAAGTATCTGAAATATGGATTTGTGTTGAATCATCCGGCTATTAATAAAGTCGTTGATGACAGTATTAAACAGCTGAGTATCAAGACACCTTCTATGCAGCAGCAGATTGGTAACCTCTCTGGTGGTAACCAGCAGAAAGTTATCGTTGCAAAATGGCTTGCTAATGATCCGGATATCCTGATTATGGACGAACCTACAAGAGGTATAGATATTGGTGCAAAACATGAAATCTATGAAATTATGGAGTCTTTAGCAGAACAGGGTAAAGCGATTATCATGATTTCTTCTGAAATGGCCGAACTGATCGGTATGTCAGACAGAATTTATGTCATGAGTGAAGGTAAGCTCAAGGGTGAAATTACAGATCGCAAAGAAATGACTCAGGAAAAGATTATGGGTTATGCTGCTCAGTACTGATGGAGGTAAAAGAAAATGACAAACAAAAAGAATATTAAAGATATATTATTGAATAATGCCGTAATTATTGTCATGGTGGTACTGGTAGTAATTACAGGTGTAATGAAACCTAACTTCTTAACAATGACAAACTTCACCAACATCCTTGGAAATATGTCCTATCGTCTGGTTATTGCTTTAGGTATTGCAGGATGCGTTATCACTGGTGGTTGTGACCTTTCCGGTGGACGTATGGTTGGTTTCGCTGCCTGCCTTGCTGGTACATTACTTCAAAAGATTGATTACTCCGGTAAATTCTTCCCTGGAATGGATCCATTAAACCCATTCTTAGTATTAGCTATTGTTATGATTGTATGTGCTATTGCTGGTGCTATTACAGGTGCATTCATTGCTTACCTGCATGTTCCACCATTCATTGCTACATTGGCTATGATGGAAATCATCTATGGTATTGGCTTGATCTATACAGGTGCTTCTCCACTTGGTGGATATACAGATGCATACACAATGATCTCCAGAGGTAAGTTCCTTGGAATGTCATGGTTAATCTGGATTGCTATTGCATGTATGGCTGTTACATGGTTCATCTTCAACATGACTCGTCATGGAAAATACATGTATGCTATTGGTGGAAACTCTCAGGCTGCTGAAGTTGCCGGTGTTCCTGTTGCTAAGACAATCGTTATCATCTATGCTAAGGCAAGTGCTTACTTCGCTCTTGCAGGATTCATGCTCGGTGCAAAAGCCGGTGGTGCTTCCATCAATACAGGTTTATCCTATGAAATGGAAGGTATCGCAGCCTGCGCATTAGGTGGTGTATCCGTTACAGGTGGACGTGGTAAAGTTTCCAGTGCATTAGTTGGTGTATTCGTACTTGAAGTATTAAAGGCTGCATTACAGTATCTCGGTGTTGATAACAACGCTCAGTATATTGCTATCGGTATCGTTATCTTCATTGCTATTACATTGGATATTCGTAAATACGTTCAGAAAAAATAAGTGTTCGTATTCACAAAATGCGTGTAAAATTGAGTTACGTAGAGTAACTCAATTTTTTATTAGGAGAATTTAAATATGACATTTATGGAGTATATCAATGCAGCATGGGTTTCGCTGTTATTGGCTGGGATGTGCTATTACTATGCCTGGTTAGTATTGAAAAAAGGGGAAATTGACAAGGTAAGACTCAAGGGATCCAGAGCGCTTCCTAAAAATAAGAGAAAACCTTATGCGGAAGCAGATGGGAAGATTTTACTCGGTATGGGTGTTGGTTTTACTATTGTGTCTGTTTTAAGATATTTTAATTCTACCCTTAGCGTAGTGCTGTCTGTAGTGTTGTTTGTGACTTTCGTCATTTTATGGAAGAAGGTGTATGACACATATGAATAAGTATAAAGTGCTGCTGTGTGATGATGAACCTGAAGTGATAGAAGCCATTATTGAGCGACTTGACTGGAATGACATGGGATATGAGATTCCTGTACATGCTAAAAATGGTGTAGAAGCTCTGGAAAAATGTGAAGAGTTAAAACCGGATGTTATCATGACGGATATCAATATGCCGTATAAGAATGGACTGGAACTTGCTAAAGAAGTAAAACGCAGTTATCCCAATACAAAGATTATCATTTTTTCCGGATATGATGACTTTGAATATGCCAAGGAAGCAATTCATCTTTCCTGTGAAGAGTATATTCTGAAACCGATAGATAAAGAAGAACTTAAAAAAGTATTTGAACGTATTCACGGTATTCTGGATCATGAAAAAGATGAAAGAACCAATGTGTTAAAACTGGAAGCGTATTATAAAGCTTCTCTTCCTGCTTTACAGGAGAGTTTTTTATCCAGTCTGATGGAAGGAAATGTGCCGGAAGATGATTTTGGGGAATGTCTTGTCAATTATGATTTGCATTTCAAAGGCCCTCAATATGTGGTTTGTGTAATTCATACTTCTACCAGAAAAATACCGGAAGACATGACACCGATGTTGTGTGCATTGTCTGTTCGAAAACTTGCAGAGGAACAGTGCAGAAAGAACTCAGAAGTATTCTTTACCTATCTTGGAAATACCTGTGCCATTGCCAGTGTGGAAAATGAAAAGCAGGTAAGACAGCTGACAGATGATATGGACAGATTTGCACGACTTGTATATACATCCATGAAAATCGTTGTGACTGTTGGTGTTGGACAGGTGGTGGATTCTGTGGCACAGTTACCTGTCTCTTATGCAGGTGCCAGAAAAGCTGTCAGTTACAGAGTGTTGTACGGAACAATCAAAGCTATCAATATTGAAGAAGTATCTCCGCTGGAAAAAGAAGAAGCGAAGGACATTGAAGATATTGATTTACTGGATGTGTTTAAGAAAATACGTCTGAATGACAGTGATGAACTGAAAGAAGCTGTATATACCTTTATTGAGACCAGTCATTCCCATATGGAAACCATGCAGGACTATCGTTTCTTTGTGATGGATATCATGACCGCATTATATCGTTTTGCTAAGAATAATCATCTGTCAGCTTCAGAATTATTTACAGGAAGTGAAGATATTTATCAATATGCCTCACGTATAGAAAAAAGAGATCTGGAAGATTCCCTGTTGAACCAGTGTAAGATACTGCAGACTTTACTGAATGAGAGCCGTAATTCAACTACACGCAGTTTTGTGACAAAGGCAAAGGAGTATGCCAATGATAACTACAGTGATGAAACTTTATCCGTGGAAACTATCTGCAGAGAATTAGGGGTATCTGCTGCGTATTTTTCTACTGTCTTTAAAAAAGAAACAGGGCAGGCATTTATTCAATACCTGACGGATATTCGTATGCAGAAAGCAGCGGAACTATTGTGCGAAAAAGATATGAAGACCTATCTGATTGCAAAAAAGGTAGGATACAGTGATCCTAACTATTTCAGTTATGTCTTCAAGAAAAAATTTGGGGTATCTCCAAGTAAATATAAAACTGGGGAAAATGCATGAAATTACGTGCACATAAAAAAGAAAAAGGTACTTTGACCTTACAGGCTTCCATTTTGCTGAACTACGCATTGATGGCAGCAATCATTATTACGGTCATGACGTTTATGCTGTTCTTCCAGTTTTCCAAAGAGAATAAAAGCATAGTGGTTTCTCATGCAGAACAGACCGTAGCGGAAACAGAATCCCGTGTGGAAAGTTATCTGCGCAGAGTCAGAACCATCGGGTATTCTGTATACTATAACGTTATCAAGGATGCGGATCTTGCGAAAACAATGATATCCAAGGATATCAATCTGATGTATGAGTCCAACAAGGATTCTCTGGTTTCCATTGCATTATTTAAAGAAGATGGCACATTAGTATGCGCCTCTCCTAATGCAATTCTGAAACCACGTGTGGATATTCAGTCCCAGGACTGGTTTCAAAGTGCTACCAGAGAGATAGAAAATCTGCATTATTCTTTACCACATGTGCAGAATCTGTTTGATAATACAACAGGAAAATATCACTGGGTCATTTCTTTAAGCATGTCTGTGGAACTGACAGAAAATGGGAATACCAGCAGAGGAGTTCTGCTGGTAGATATGGATTATTCATCGGTTCAGCAGTTATTAAAAGATACCAATGAAACCATGGTGCAGGAATATGTGTACATTATCGACAGCGTAGGTAAAATGGTCTATCATCCAAGAATGCTGAGTATGGATTCCGGAGTCATCCGGCAACCAGATATTTCCTATTCTATCTTATCTGAAGGAACGCATTATCTTAAAGACGATACAGTGATTGTCAGTTCTATCGGATATACAGGCTGGAAGCTGATTGCGGTGGTACCGGGTACTTCTATTCTTGAAACTATTGGCACAACCAAGTACTTTGTCATGATGCTGGGTATGATTTTTATTCTGCTGATGTTAATTGTCAACAGATTCGTATCTGACAGAGTTACCAAACCTTTACGTACACTGGACCAGTCTGTAAGAATGGTGGAAAGTGGTGAAGGAAATGCAATTATTGTGGATGATAATGCCGGTAAGGAAGTGCGACATCTTGGTTTTGCCATAAGATCTTACAAACAGAGAAATGAACAGTTGGTCAAAGATGTGATTCATGAACAGCAGGAACAGAAACGAAGAGAACTGGATATTCTTCAGTCTCAGATTAATCCTCATTTTCTTTATAATACACTGGATTCCATTGTGTGGATGATTGAAAAAGGAGACAGAAATGAAGACGCAGTGTATATGATTACACAGCTTGCGTCTTTGTTCAGAATCTCCTTATCCAAAGGAAAAACCATTATTCCGATAAAGGATGAAGTGAAACATGCAGGTAACTATGTCAATATTCAGAAAGTCAGATTTAAAGATAAGTTTGATGTGGAATTTGATATTTCTGATGAAATAGAACAGATGTGCATGGTAAAACTTGTTTTACAGCCAATCATAGAAAATGCCATTAATTATGGTGTGCGCTATATGGAGGAAAAAGGCCATATTGTTATCAGAGGATGGAAAGAGGGGGAAGATATTTATCTGACAGTGGAAGATGATGGAGTAGGTATTCCGGAAGATGTTCTGGAAATCTTACTGGATGATACCGTGGAACATGTACATTCCAAAGGGTCTGGTGTAGGTCTTATCAATATTCAGAAGCGTATTCAGTTAAGATTTGGCGAAGCCTATGGACTGAAAGTGGAAAGTGAACTGGATGAAGGAACAAAAGTAACCGTGCATATTCCTTCGATTCCCTATACAAGAGAAAACAGAGACAGACTGGAAGAAGGTGGTGCCTATGAATAAAGATTCAAAATGGTTTAACTGGATGGTAACCATCTTATGCATCATGATTGTAGTGTGTGCTATTCTTGGTATTCGCTCTACTACAGAGGTGGTAAAGCCCAGAGTGACGGTAATTATCAGTGACAGCAGTAATGAAAGATGGGAGTCTTTAAAGCTGGGTTTAAAACAGGCTGCACAGGATGAAAATGTTGAACTGAATATTCTTTCTACAGAGTATTTTGATACTCTGGAGGAAGAGGAGAATATTATCCGTAATACGCTTTCTACTTCGAACGGTTTTGTTGTGGAATGGGTGCAGAGTCAAGGGATTTCTGACATACTTCACGATATGATTTATGCAGGCCCTGTAGTACAGATCAATACACCACAGGATGTAAGAGAAAAGGCGTATGGTATTCAGATTCTTCCTCAGAATGCACAGGTTGGGAAATCACTTGCCAGTGAAGTACTTCTGAACTGCAAGGAAGACATACAGGGAAAGAACATAGGTATTCTTACAGGTAATACAAAGTCTTTGATGTACAAGGAAAGAACTGAGGCTTTTAAGTCAGTTATGGAATTTTATGGTGCAGTTATCCAAAGTGAAGAGGCTTCTTTTGGGGATATGCAGTTAGAAGGACTGGATATTCTTGCAATCATGGATCCTCTTGGAATGGAAGATGTCATCAGTCAGAATCTGCCTTCATCTTTGAAAGTGTATGGAGTAGGAGGAAGTATTTCTGATCTGTATGCTGTGGATACAGGTTATGTGCAATCACTGGTTGTGGTGGATGAATATTACACAGGATATGAGGCTATATTGAACCTTTCCAGAAAAATGCATAATCGTTTCTATTCGATGCAGGGAAGTGTGGCACCCTACTATGTGGTGAATCAGAATAATCTGTATTCTGCAGATAATCAGAAATTATTGTTTTTAGACAGAGGGTGAGAAGATGTATAAACTGCTGTTAGTATTATGTCTGAGTGTGAATATATTGAGCGGCTGTGCCGGTTCTCGTAAACAGGACCCTGATTTTAAAATTGGCGTAACTGTGTATGATGCCTATGACACATTCATTTCTTCTATCACGGGATATCTTCAAAGTGAGTTTGAACAAGATGATCAGTTCAATGTGGAAATTCAGGATGCCAGACAGGATCAGCTGAAACAGAATGAACAGGTGAAAGATTTACTGGCCTCCGGTGTGGATGTTTTATGTGTGAATCTGGTAGACCGTACAGCTCCTAAAAAAATTATCAATCTTGCCAAAGAGGCAAATGTGCCAGTCATTTTCTTTAACAGAGAACTTGTAGAGGAAGATCTGCTGACATGGACAAAACTGTATTATGTTGGTGCTCGTGCAAGAGAATCTGGAGAAATGGAAGGTGAAATTGCTGCAGAAGCCTGTAAAAAAGAAGAGACGGATAAAAATCAGGATGGTGTCATTCAGTATGTCATTCTGGAAGGTGAAGCCATCCATCAGGATACTGCCATACGTACAGATTATTCTGTTAGAACGATAGAAGAAAATGGAGTAAACCTGGAGAAGCTTGCGGCAAGTATTGCCAACTGGAACAGAAGAGAGGCACAGACAAAAATGAACCAGTTCTTAGAAGAATGCGGTGACTCCATAGAACTGGTTATTGCGAATAATGATGATATGGCACTGGGGGCTATAGATGCTTTGCAGGATGCTGGTATTCCTGGAGAACAATGGCCTGTGATTACAGGTATTGACGGAACGGATGTAGGTTTACAGGCTGTGAAAGAAGGTAAGATGGCCGGTACGGTATTTAACGATGCACAGGGGCAGGCAAAAAGCATTGCGGATCTTGCTGTGCGTCTTGCTAAAGGAATGAGCCTTGAACCACTGCATATGGAACAGGAAAAGTATATTTTCCTCCCATATCAGATAGTGACACCGGAAAATGTGTCAGATTATATGGATGACTGATAGGCTTCCCAGTATTCCTGACCATTTTCAATCATCTGAATAAATGTATTTACAAGAATGGAATGCAGAATACTGCATTCTTTTTCTAAGTGAAAAGATTCCGGGAAAAGACGCGTCATAGTATCAATGTCATGACATAGGCGCAGCGCAGTATTTTTATCACTGACTCTGGCTATGCCAAAGGCAACACTTCTGTAAGAAGAACTCTCTGTACAGATGGTGATCCAGGTTCTTGCAAAATCCTTCCATTCTTCCTTGAGGATTTCAGAATATGGATATTCAAGAACACACAGCTGTGTAAGTAAAGCACGCAGCTGTTTTTCCTTTAGCTTTCTGTTGAAAAAATGAACTGGCTCAGTGGTCAGGGTTTTCAGCTGCAGCCAGACGGACATAAAGCTATCTGCATAAGATTCAGAATATCTTTTTTCAAAGACTTCCAGTCTTTCTGTATCCTTATGCTGCAGTAAATATGTTTTCTTTAATGCGGGAGTAGGTATTTCATGATAATGTAATGGCCAGTCCTGATTGTAATCTTCTGTAATCGTTTGTTTTAACATAACAGTATTGTAACACTGAAACAGGCAAAAGAAGTGAGTAACAGAACAAAGTGAAGGGAATGTATACAGTACATTTTCGTATTTGCTTCGGGTATTGTTATTTTTATGTTTTAGGTAAGAAAAGAAAAAGTCCTTTATGTAAGGACTTTTAAGTATGCCGACTATCGGAATCGAACCAACGACCTACTCATTACGAATGAGTTGCTCTACCAACTGAGCTAAGTCGGCGTGGCTATGCTATTATACTTAAAGAACTATTAGTTTTCAATAAGGAGAGTAGTATGAGGATTATGATTGTAAGGCATGGAGAGCCTGATTATGCCAGAGATTCTTTGACAGGAAAAGGATGGAGAGAAGCAGAATATTTAAGTGAAAGACTGTGCAGAGAACATATTGATGCTTTTTATGTATCACCGTTAGGAAGGGCACGGGATACGGCCTCCTGTACTTTAAAAAAATATCCTGCAGAAGGTAAACAACTGGAATGGTTACAGGAATTTCCTCCCAGAGTGAATGTGCCGCATAGAGGTGTTGGATGCAGTTGGGACTGGTATCCAAAGGATTGGAGTGTAAGAGAAAGGTTCTACGACAAAAATCATTGGTTTGAAGAACCAGAGATGGCAGAGGGGCATGTGAAACAGCAATACGATCTTGTCTGTAACGGTTTAGACGCCTTGCTGAAACAACATGGTTACGAAAGAGAGGGAAATGTATATAACGTGGTAAATGCTAACCATGATACGATTTGTCTTTTTTGTCATTTTGGTGTGGAAATGGTTATACTGTCACATCTGTCAGGTATTTCCTGTATGCCTTTATGGCATAGCTTTGTGGCAGCTCCTGCAAGTGTAACTACAATATATACAGAAGAAGTTGAAAAAGGTATTGCGGCATTCAGAATTCAAAGCTTTGGAGACATATCTCATTTGTATGCGGCAAAAGAAACACCATCTTTTGCGGCAAGATTTGATGAATGTTATGGAGATAATACAAAGTGGAAGGAGTAATATTTGATTTTAACGGCACATTGTTCTTCGATAATCCCAAACATATTTTAGCCTGGTCCAGGATATCTCAGGACATTCGTCATCGTGGCATCAGTGAAGAGGAACTGCATGAACATATCAATGGTGTTCCCAATAATAAAGTGATTGCCTATATGTATGATGGCGAATGTACAAAGGAAGAACTCAAGAAGTATTCAGAATTAAAAGAAGCATATTATCGTGAATTCTGTAAAGAAGATATGGAAAGCTTTCATCTTGTAAAAGGTGCTGAACAGTATTTTGAGTTTCTTAAGAAAACGCACATTCCTTTTACGATTGCGTCGGCTTCCATTAAACCAAACATTGATTTCTTTGTGGAGTCCTTTCATCTGGATACCTGGATGGATTCCTCTGCTATTGTGTATGATGATGGAACCTATGAAAATAAGGTGGCAATGTTTAAAAAAGCTGCACATATTCTACATGTGGACATTGCGGACTGCATGATTATTGAAGACAGCATCAGCGGTATTCAAAGTGCGTATCAGGCAGGGTGTCACAATATTGTGGTTGTGAATTCTGCCAATAGGAAGGAAGAATATGAAAAATTACCGGGAGTGGTAAAAGTGATGGATTCTTTTGAAGAAATGGTGCGGGATACAGAAAGTGTATAAGAAGAGGAGAGGATGACCTGTCCTCTTTGAAAAAGTACTGTGAAAGACAGAAACGAAAGAATGAAAAGTAAAGACAGATACATGGTTTTTGTATCCATGATATTTATAGATATTTCTAAAAAATATAAAGTTCATTCAGGAAAGGGTATTGATATACTTTACAATAGAGGTGCGTTATGATTCAGGAAAACATTCAACAATTATTAGAGTATGGATTAGAACAGGGTATGATTAATGAAGAAGAATGGGACTACAGCTGTAATTTACTGCTGGATCTCTATAAGCTTGATCATTTCGAAAAACAGGAAGTGAAAAAAGAAGATTTTTATACTGTTTTAGATAATCTTGTACAGTATGCAGTAGATCAGAAGTGGATAGAAGATGATACTTCTACAGAAAGAGATTTATGGGATACACGTGTCATGAATTGCATTATGCCACGACCATCAGAAGTTATCAGAACTTTTAAGGAGAAATACGCAGCATCTGCTGAGGAAGCCACAGAGTATTTCTATGCGCTTTCCATTCATTCCAACTATATTCGTAAAAACAGAACAGATAAGAATATCTGTTTCAACTATGACTATAAGTATGGAACAATGCAGATTACCATTAACTTATCCAAGCCGGAGAAAGATCCTAAAGAGATTGCCAAGGCTAAGCTGATGAAGAGTACGGGCTATCCTAAGTGTCTGTTATGTAAGGAAAATGTGGGATTTGCAGGGACTGCCAGTCATCCAGCAAGACAGACACACAGAATTATTCCGTTAGATCTTGCAGGGGATCACTATTTCCTGCAGTATTCTCCATATGTGTACTACAACGAGCACTGTATTGTTTTTAACGAAAACCATGTACCAATGGTGATTTCTAAAGAGACATTTAAGCATTTATTATCCTTTGTAGACCAGTTCCCACATTATTTGCTGGGCAGTAATGCAGATCTTCCTATTGTAGGAGGTTCTATTCTTACTCATGACCATTATCAGGGAGGAAGACATACTTTCCCTATGGAAAATGCAAAGGTATTAAAGCAATACACTGTCAAAGGCTATGAAGATGTGGAAGTGGAAATGCTGTACTGGCCTTTATCTACACTGCGTATCAAGTGTGCAGATAAGGAAAGAGTAATTGCTCTGGCAGACCATATTTTACAGACATGGATTCCATACAGTGATGAAAAAGCAGACATTCTTGCGTATACTGGGGAAACAAGACATAACACAATCACACCTATTGCAAGAAAGAAGAATGGTAAGTATGAAATGGATCTTGTTCTGAGAAATAACAGAACTACAGAACAGTATCCACTGGGTATCTTCCACCCACATCCTGAACATCACCATATCAAAAAAGAGAATATCGGTCTTGTGGAAGTGATGGGGCTTGCGGTATTACCTGCAAGATTAAAAACAGAACTGGAAGAGCTGGAACTTTGCCTGCTGGGCAAAAAGAATATTGCCGACTATCCAGAACTTGAAAAACATAAGGAATGGTTTGCATATCTGCAGACATTATCCTTTGATGAAACAAATGTACATACAGTCTTAGAGGAAGAAGTGGCTAAGAAATATGTGCAGGTATTGGAAAATGCAGGTGTATACAAGATGGATGAAGAAGGTATACAGGCATTTGAAAGGTTTATCGGTGTCCTATGACAGAAACGGCAAAAGAGCTGAGCAATGGCATGAAAGTCATTGAGATTTCCAATGAATATCTGAAAGTGAAAGTCTTAAACTATGGCTGTACAATTACAGAACTGTGGGTTAAGGATGCACATGGACAG
>CAKVLT010000049.1 GCA_934757945.1 uncultured Bulleidia sp.
CACTTCCGGAATCTGCTGACCAATAATCACCTGATACTGACCTGCATTAAACTGACTTCCTAAAACCCCTTCTAATTTGTTGATAGCTTCTTTGTTTACCAGATCATTATTTTTAAGAGTTAAACGCAAACGAGTAACGCAGTGTGTCACTGCACTGATGTTGTCTTTTCCGCCAACATTTTCCAGAATTTCTTCTGATAATTTTTGATATTTTCCCATATCATTTTCTCCTTTTCCTGATATGACTAATCTTGATCCATTGAGCTCTACTGAACCAAAATCAGACATCTCATGTAATTTTTGAAGATTAACGATTCCTGCATCTTTTAAGTAGAAATATATAGCATTTTCCTTATCATATACTTTTGCTATATTGCTTTCTCCCCCAATAAGTGCATAGATTTCATGTAAATCTATTCTCTCAATCATCAAATCCTCCTATATAGACTTATCCTTGTTGGCCTGACATAAGATAAGTTTCTACCAAATAAAAATATCCAAAACACAATTAAAACATTGTATTCTGGATATCGCGCACAAAGCTAACGCTCCTTATTAATCATCCTGGTAATATGTATTACAAGATATAGTTTTTCATCTTCATTGGAACTATACCCCCATGTCTTATCTAAATACTCAACTATCTTTCCTGCACACAAATAAGAATTTGGATAATCCTTGGCTAAAGTTCTTAACAATAAACGGTTGTCTGTCGACTCTCGATACTCTCCTTTCTCTAACTTGATAATTAAATATCTCAGATGCATTATGAATCTGTTATAGTCATAACTGTCTCGATTTATTTTTACATCAAAGTACTTTTCGACTATTTCAGTAATACCTTGTATAATTCGATTGGTTTTTAGTAATTCTTTTAAGTTTCCTGTTTCACTCTCTGCATTAATTAAATGCATTGTAATACTGATGGCCTCCTGCTGAGGTAAATCTATTTGTAATTCAGCTCTCAGTTTTTCCAGTGCTTTTTTTCCAATTGCATATTCTTTAGGATACAAATGGGATACATCATAGGAAATAGGAGTCACAAGATTTATGCCATTTCTAAATCTTTCAATTGCAAAATTCAAATGATCTGCCAATGTAATCGTAAGGTTATGATTCAATGTGTTATCCAATTCCACTTCGGCTTCTTCAACAATATTAGCGCTCATCATCAATATTTCAGGTGGTAAACTTGTGATGATTTTGTAGTATTTTGAGTCTACATTGTAAAAAGTGCGTTCTATTTTACTCAAATCTTCCAAATCATATGGCACCTTAGGAAATCCAATGCCTTTTCCAAATACAACAATTTCTTCCCCATTTGAATCCAATGCAATAGCAGCGGATGTATTAATCTTTTTTATTATCTGCATCTGCCTGTACCATCACCTTTCTAAAAACAAAAACACTCCTTCACACAACTTAAACATCACTGTTTTGTTAAGTAGCGCCTCTCAGGAGTATCGTCTTAAACTATAAATTTAAAATGGTTTATTTGAAAATCGCCAACTAAATGTAACGCTTCTAAAAAATTTATACTACTTTATGTTTTGAAATGCAAGCGCTTTCCTTCGAAAATCAGAAAAAAAGCAAAACAAAATCACCATGTCCATCTAAAATACATCTTCATAAAAGAACAAAGTAAAAAGGATAGTATTGCATTCATTAAAATAGAGACTGCCAATACAGTCTCCTTATGGTTTTACTTATTCTGTTCCTGTGGCTGTTCAGCCGTCAGATTTTCTATTGCGTACAGTGGCAAGTTCACAAGCCAGTCTTCCTTTTTATAATCCGCCATGGAGGTACGAATGGACAGTTCAGGTCCAAATTTTTCTTTATATGTTTTAAGACTTTTAGCCCTGAGGTTTGTTTCAGCTTTCACCTCAACAGGAATAACTTGTTCACCTGTATCTACAACAAAATCAATTTCGCACGAACACCTGTCATTGGTATAGTAATAGAGTCCCAGATTTTCAAGAGTTTTGAGTTGCTGACAAACATACTGCTCCGTCAGAGCGCCTTTAAATTCAACAAAAAGAGAATCACCGTCCAACAATATACGCTGATGAAGACCCGCCTGACACGCAAGTAGCCCGATATCCAGAGGAAACAGTTTAAATGCTTTCAGATCTTCATACGCTTTCAAAGGTATACATGCAGAATTCACACGACTGACCTTATGAATCAGGCCACAGTCCGACAGCCACATAATCGCAGTTTCATAATCTTTTGCCCTGCTTCCCTCACGAACTAGACCATAAACAAATTTCTTATTTTCTTTTGCAAGCTGAGATGGGATACTGTTCCAAACCATTCGAATCCTTGGAACCATTTCATTAGGAGCATGCTTAGAAAAATCCTGCTCATATGCCTCAAGAATTCTTTTCTGTATTTCACGTGCTTCATTGAAATCTTTATTATCAGCAAAACTTTGAACTGCTTCAGGCATACCTCCCACAAAATAGTAATATTTTAATGATTCAATATATGTCTGTTTAAAACTTGTTATCATGTCATAGTCACGCTTATTTAAAAGCTCTGCGAATTGCTCTTTACCTGTCGCCATCAAAAATTCACTGAATGACAGGGGATAAAGTTTTAAAAAGTTTACTTTGCCAACAGGAAAAGACGTTCCTTGATGCAAGGCAATTCCCAAAAGAGAACCTGCACAGACAATATGATATTGCGGTGCATTTTCGCAAAAATATTTAAGAGAAGACAGTGCTCTAGGCACTTCCTGGACCTCGTCAAAAATCAAAAGAGTATTATCAGGATTGATTTTATGTCCACAGTATAGTTCAAACCCCATAATCAGACGATCTGTATTTAAATCAGAAGCAAATAAATTTGCCATTTTCGGGTTGGAATCAAAGTTTATATATACAGTCTCTTCATAAGCCTGCTTTCCAAACTCTTTCATAAGCCATGTTTTTCCCACCTGTCTTGCACCTTCAATAATTAATGGTTTACGAAGCTTACTCTCTTTCCATCTGTATAACTTTTCAATTGCAGTACGATACATAAAGCACCTCCACATTTTCAACTAATAGTAATATAGCATATTTATACAAAATTTACAGCGAGTATTTGTTCTGTGACACACTTTTTACAGCGAACATTTGTAGTTCATAACACTTTTTACATCGAATAAACAATTTCTGTCCATATACTAAAAGTTCCATTCTTTATTATTTTCTCAATCTTGATATGCTTTCAGCTTTTATTCATCATTTCATATAAAAAGTGAACCTCCTAAGTTTATCCAACTTATTAGGTTCACTACACAATCTTTTCTCTTCTTTGGCACCACCATAAAACATGTCCATACAGATATATATGTTTAAATCACCATTAAATGTATCTGTATTCCACGGTATTCACCAGGTTCTACTGCAATTGGAAGACCTGCATGCATTAATGCATTACCGTTGTATACCGTATTGTCTTTTTCATTGCGATACATCTTATCCGGATGTAATCCTTTGCACTTTACATAGTTTACCGGTGCATTTGCATGAGTGGTCAATGTAACAATATTTAACAGGCATTCATTCTTATCTTCTGATGTGAATTCCCATGCAGCAAACTCATGGTTTGTAAGAGGATCATGTAATCGATAATATGTCCCGTTATGAATCAGATTCCAGTATTTTTTGTAATCTTTAATCTGCTGTTTCACTGCTTCTTTTTCTTCTTCAGATAATAAGTTCAGATCCAGCTCATACCCAAAACTACCTGCCATTGCCACAACACTTCTGGTCTGAATAGAGGTTACTCTTCCTGTCTGATGATTTGGCACTGCGGAGACATGTGAGCCCACTGCTGAAACAGGATATCCAAAAGAAGTACCATGCTGAATCTGAATTCTTTCAATGGCATCGGTATCATCACTGCACCAGATCTGTGGTGTATAGTACAGCATGCCAGCATCAAATCTTCCTCCGCCTCCACTGCATCCTTCAATCAGAAGATCAGGATATCTCTGAATCAGTCTTTCAAGAAAATCATAGACACCAAGCACATACTCATACATGATTTTTCCATAGTTCTGATTCTGTTCAACCGCCGTATACACATCACATATACTTCGATTCATATCCATCTTTATATAGGCTATATTGGCTGAATCTATCACTTTAGATATAGAATCAAAAATATAATCCACAACTTCTTTTCTCGAAAAATCCAGAACGAGCTGATTTCTTCCTCGTACCGGGCGACGTCCTGGAATCGTAAATGCCCAATCCGGATGTGTGCGATATAACTGACTGTCTTCATTTACCATTTCCGGTTCAATCCACAAGCCAAACTTCATTCCCATCTGATTGATTTTATCTGCTATTTCAGATAAAGGTCCACCCATTTTCTCTTCATTGACAACCCAATCTCCCAGTCCGCTGTTATCCGAATTTCTGTTACCAAACCATCCGTCATCCAGAACCAGCATTTCCACACCTAGTTCAGCAGCCTGTTTTGCAATATCGATGATTTTATCTCCATTAAAATTCATGTAGGTTGCTTCCCAGTTGTTGATAAGAATTGGTCTTCTTGAAGTTTTATACTTTCCTCTGCAAACATGATAGCGAATCAGCTTATGATACAAGTGAGATAAAGATGTAAGACCATTCTGTGAATAAGCCATGGCAACTTCTGGTGTATAAAACTCTTTACCTTGTTCAAGAGAATATTCCAGCATTTCATCCAGCAGCCCCATTTCCATACGGGTCTGACCAATCTGATCTTTTTCTACTTCGAGCTTGAAATTTCCACTGTATAACATGGACATTCCATAACATGAGCCATAATCTTCTGTTGTTTCTGTATCAGCAAGAATGAAAAACGGATTCTGCTGGTGACTTGAAGTTCCTCTTCTGCTGCCAAAGCTCTGATTTCCAAAAATCACAGGCACACGTTCTTCCATTCTTTCCATGGCATGTCTTCCATGGAAATGAAGAATATCAAACTCTCCACTCAAAAAATCCATTGCCGCACTGTACACCTTCGTTATGTACAGCAAATGATTCCCTGTATTTTTTACAACAGCACTTCTTGTAATCACATCCAATTCAGGAAGCACTCCATAACGTAAAGTCACTTCTATTCCAAGCAACGCATCTTCCAAAATAACATTTACAGTATACGCACCTGAGGATTCGTCTGCATATACTGCAGGAAGACCTGGAATACTGTATTTCCCTTTGGTTACAGCATGTGTTTTATATCTTAAATCTGCACCATACACTCCCTGTTCATTCTTTACATTAAATGCAGGGCTTCGATAATCCCCATTACCATAACATGGATATTCCAGTGGAAATGTGTCCATCGAAAATGTTCTGTCATTACCTGCATCATATGGGTTTCCTGAAAACCCTCTGTCATAAGCAGTCAGCAGATAACTCATATCTCCCTCTGCTTTTGGACCATAATACAAATGAAGCAGAAAGCCATGTTCTGTAATCCCCATCTGATATGTTGTATGTTTTGTCTGTAATGTAATAAGCTCCATGAAAATCTCCCTTTCTATCACATCCATATTTTCCTGTTAGCACAAATCCTACAGGTGGTGAACCCACAGGAATTATGCTTAAGTATTGGTAATCGCAATACTACTCATCTATTTTCCAATATCCATTGGAATCTCGCCCACATAATTAACATCTTTCATTAATTTACTGCGGCACTTTATAGTTTTTGAGCTAGTCTTTCATCTTTCAGTCATTTTATTTATACTGGTTTTAGTATTCTCTCTGATTAATTTTCTTATCATTACATCTATCTCATACTGAAAGACATCATAGTTAAGATCAGGCACAATCACAGCTGTTCCCTCACCATCATCAAAGCATAGCCAAGCAGATTCTGCCCCTTCCATTTATCTATTTCAAATCTGTCTGGATTTTTCATGGATAAACCAATACCCCAGATTTTGTCTTTGACTGAACATTCCGCCAACAGTGTGTTGCCAGTTGTTTTAAGTTGAGACTTCAAATCTTCGTTTTGAGAAAATTTAGCAAGTAAGCCTTCAAAAACAAGAATCTGTCTGACACCATTCCAGTAATTATCATTATAATTTTCCACAAGTCTTCCAAGTGCTTTTATTTCAGCAACATCATCAGTCATAAGAATTTTATCTGCAATTTCCTTATCGTGAAACCAAACTGCTTTCTTATACATCATATACTGTTCCATGGAAGAAAAGACTGTACCATTTACCATAAACTCACTTGGATACCAGTTACTCAGATATCCGTTTTCCTCTTCTGGTTTGTGAAAACAAACGACATCCATTATTGCTCACCAACTTTCTTAATACCTAAATCACGTTGCCTTTTTCCATATCATTATAATACATCACACATTTCTTTCTTGCTGATTCTTGATTCAGTCAAACATGATTTTCAGCCTTTCCAACATAAAAACCGGACTGTGCCGGTTTTTGATATGTTCTCTTATATGTATAGCTGGCACTGTCATCCTGACTGCATACGTCTTTCTTACTCTACGCTTACGCGCTCAATATGCAATGCAAGATATCCGACTTCTATTTCTTCCAGTTGTACACGCAATGCCTGACTTAAATGATCGCAGACAATTCTTGCCAGTTCATAAGAACGCGGGAAGTTATGTTCCACATAATCATTCATGTTTACTTTCAGGGATTCTTTGTTTAAAGCACGTGCAACCATGAATTTTACATGATTCATTAAACGATTATAGCTTAATGATGTCACATCAATATGAATCTTTCTCTGTTCTTCAATCAGAGATACACACTCCCTTACTGCTGACGCCATCTGCATGGAAACAGCAACAGATTCTTTTTCAAGTGCAGAATGAATATGTAATGCCACATATCCGATTTCATCATCTGGAACATCTATTCCTTTTTCTTTTTTTAAATAATCTTTGAGTGTCAGTGCTACCTTGAATTCACCATTAAACAAAGTCTGAATATCCGGAGTTAACGGATTAGAAATCTGCTCTCCCTTTTGCATTCTTTTTACAGCAAATGCAATATGATCTGCCATAGGAAAAAGTATATTGCGGTCAATCGTTCCAAACTGCTTTTCCGCAAGATTTAAAATGCGATTAGCCATCTCGAGATATTCCGGTTCTATACTTCTTACAAGTTCAGAAGCACTGCCTCTGGTGGAAGTTGCCTGTAAAGAATATACTGTACAATCTTCAGGTTTTTCCAGCCGTTCTCCGACTTTTCTTCCGAATCCAACACCCTTTCCAAGCAGTACATATTCATTACTGTCCTGCATGTCAAATGCAATAACCCCATTATGATTCAATACTTTGCATATACGATACACAGCTCTCACACCTTTCCCCATGGAGTCCTTTGTTTTTTCAAACACCCCTGATTCCTATTTGTCGGTTTTAATGTACCATATTTTCTGGCATTTCCCTATTGGATTTTCTTTGCTTTCCATTGAAAAAACGGTCAGATTCCCATCTGACCGCCTTCATTTTCATGATTCTTTGTTACATTTATACTACCAGAATGTCTTATATTTTTACTTCTGATAAGTATCTACTGCAAATAATGGTTCTCCTGCCTTAATCTCTCCATGAGCAAGCAATCTGATTTTCTGATTGCCCTGTAACTCTGTACATAAGATTGGAGAGCATAATGATGGTGCATTAGCACGGAGATACTCCAGATCAAGTTCAAGAAGCTTATCGCCTTTTTTCACTTTCTGACCATTTTCAACAAAACATGTAAATCCTTTTCCATCCAGTTTTACTGTATCAATTCCTATATGCATAAGAACAGAAACACCGCTGTCAGTCATAAATCCTATAGCATGTTTTGTATTGAAGACAAATACCACTTCTCCATCTTCCGGAGCAACGATAACTGGGTTTACCGGAGTTACAACAGCTCCATCACCCATCATTTTTCCTGCAAATGCTTCATCTGGTGCAGTGGAAAGCTCATCAGCGATTCCTGTAATAGGGCTGGAGATAATCACAGTTTCTTTTACAGTTTCGTTCTGTTCTTTTTCAGCTTCCGGCTGTTTTGCAGCTTCTGTCTGTTCTTCCATTGTATGAATTTCTTCATCCAAAGCGGTTTCCAGATAGTCTTCAAAGTTGGATTTGATTACAGTAACCTTTGGTCCGTAGATAATCTGTACACCATTTCCTTTATGTACCACACCACTTGCACCGGTTGCCTTTAATACTGCATCATTTACCAGTTCAGACTTATGTACAGTACAACGAAGTCTTGTTGCACAGCAGTCAACATCAGAAATGTTTTTCTTGCCACCAAGACCTCTTAAAAGTCCTTCGCAAACAGGATCATCTGCAACAACACCGTTTTCTCCATCTTTTCTGGCATTCACGTCTGCTCTTGTATAAAGCTTTACTTCTTCTGCATCATCTCTTCCCGGAGTTTTCAGATCTAACTTTACAATCAGGAAACGGAACAGGAAATAGTAAACAATAAAGTACACAACTCCTACAGCCACAATCCAGATCCAGCTTGTCTTTGCATTACCCTGTAAAATACCAAACAGGAATAAATCAATAAATCCACCGGAGAAAGTCATACCTACTCCGACATTTAAAATGTGCATCAGCATATATGCAAGACCTGCAAATACACAATGGATTCCATATAGTAATGGTGCAACGAAGATAAATGTAAATTCAAGAGGTTCTGTAATACCTGTCAGCATGGAAGTTAATGCTGCAGATAACAGTAAGCCTTCAACTGCTTTTTTCTTTTCAGGTTTTGCAGTGCTGTACATTGCAAGTGCAGCTCCAGGAAGTCCAAAAATCATCAGAGGGAATTTACCTGCCATAAATCTTGTGGCAGATACAGCAAAATGTGTAACGCTAGGATCAGATAACTGTGCAAAGAAGATATTCTGCGCACCTTCAATCATCTGTCCTCCAACTTCCATAGTTCCACCAACAGCTGTCTGCCAGAAAGGAAGATAGAATACGTGGTGAAGACCAAATGGAATTAAAAGACGTTCCATGAATCCATATACCCATGTTCCGGCATAACCAGAACGAAGTACCAGATCCCCAACTGCATAGATTCCAGACTGAATAGTAGGCCATACAAAGTACATGAGCATTCCCACAAGAACATATACAACCCCAGAAATAATAGGTACAAATCTTGTTCCCCCGAAGAAAGATAATACCTGTGGCAGTTCAATCTTGTAGAAACGGTTATGCAGTGCAGCAACACCAAGACCGACAATAATACCTCCAAACACACCCATCTGTAAGGAAGTGATGCCGCATACCTCTGTGGTAGCACCAGCGAGCATTGCTTCGGCACCACCATTGATCTTAATCAATGTTCCAATGGAAGCGTGCATAATAAAGAAGGCAACAACTGCAGAAAGAGCAGCAACTTCTTTCTCTTTCTTCGCCATACCGATGGCAACACCCATAGAAAATATAATTGGCAGGTTTGCGAATACAATGTTTCCTGCAGAATTCATAATCTGCAGAATATCATTGATGATAGTACCAGGCCCCATAACATTTAATAAGCCATATGCTTCGAGCATAGTCTCATTTGTAAATGAACCACCAAGTCCCAGCAGCAGACCAGCTACCGGAAGAATTGCGATTGGAAGCATAAATGAGCGTCCAACCCTTTGCAGAACTCCAAAAATCTTGTCCTTCATAGTTTTCCTCTTTTCTTTCATCCCTGTGTATTTTTTTGAGTGATTATGAAGGGAAGTTCTTTTTAGAATACTGCGCGCCTGTATTCTTTCCGCCATAACAAAAGGCATCAACCCTACACAAATATCAAAAAAATATTTATGCACAGTTAATGCCTGCTTATTCAGTAACACACTATGTCTGTAAAAGTTTATAACACAGTTCCAATGTAATAGCAATGATTTTATATTAACAAGGATTTAATATGAATGTCTTTTTAAAATTAAATACTATCTATCAAAACTATCTTCACAAAATAAAAAAGCAGAAGAATTTCCACTTTAGAGATTTGGGAAGCTTCTGCTCTTCTATTATACTTTTTCTTTTTACCCTATATGTATATCAACAGACCAAATCAATGGCTTGTAACAATAATTCTTGCTTTGCTTATTTTTTATTTTCACCTCCTACATAATGCAAAGTGCCTTTAAAATAACTCCCAGTGCAAGAACAAGAACCATAATGATTGCTGGATTTACTTTCTTTTGCAGTGCTCTATAGCAGCCAAATGTCAACAATAAAGGTAGTAATTTCGGACATATTGCATCCAGTAGCTCCGTTTGCACGTTTAAAGTGACATCACCAAACTGTAAAACCCAAGATAAGCTAAAGTATACCATTGAGGATATCATTCCACCGATAACAACCAATCCAAGTACAGTAGCTGCCTTCGTTGCCTGAGCCATCAATCCACCAGATATAAGGGTATCAATTGATTTAGCACCCAGCTTGTATCCATATTTCATACCGAATACTCTTACCAATATATTTGGTATATTGTAAATCAGCAAGAATAGTAGTGGACCAAGAACTGATCCCTTCTGTGCAAATGCAATACCCACACCTGCCGCCAACACTCTGAATGTTCCCCAGAAGAAGGTATCACCAATGCCTGATAAAGGTCCCATTAAAGCAACTTTGATATTATTGATCGATGAGGTATCAAAATCTGGATTGTTCGCTGCTTCTTCTTCCATTGCACTGGCAATACCAACAACAAATGGTGTACAAGCATACGTATTATTATAAGCCTCAGCATGACGTGTCAATGCTTTACACAATTCATCTTTATCATCACCATAAAGTTTCTTCAATACTGGAATCATAGCATAGTCAAAGCCAGGAGCTTGCATACGATCCATAGAGAAACATGCTGTGATCAAAAATGATCTCCAAAATGCAGAATTAAGCTCTTTTTTTGTTAAATGCTTTTCGCTAGATTTCGTTGTCATCAACTGTACCTCCTGTAGCTGTTTTGTCGTTGATAAAGATTAAGGCTGCTATTACAACACCAACCAAAGCAACCCCAATATTTGAGAGGTTGAAGAATGCTGATGCAATAAATCCAATAAATAAATACGGAGCCATTTTCCAAGAGAATGTAAGTTGCATGAGCAATGCAAAGCCTAATGCTGGCAACATCCAACTTCCATCTGAAATACCTTCAGCCAGCCATGAAGGAATAATTGTTAATAGATAATCAAAGACTGGAGCGCCTAACAATAAGCCAAAGAATACAACGAAGAATGGAATAACAAATGTTGTCAATAAACCACCCCATTGGCAAAGTTCCATTGTTCTTGTATCTGCAACTTCTGCCGCCTTCTTAGCTCTTGTTGCAAAAATATGGCCTAAAGGTGTCCATGTGATGTAACCCAAAGTAGCAGCAAATGAAGAAATTGGTAATGCCATTGCAAGTGCAAGTTCACTGTTTACACCATTACGACAGATGAACGCTGTACACAAAGCACTTCCTAAAGTAATTTCAGGCATACCAGAAGCAGATCCAATACCTACTAATCCCATGGATAATAGTTCCATCTGAGCCCCAAAGATAATTCCTGTTTTAATATCTCCAAAAACAATCCCAACCAGAGTTGATACAATGAGAGGCCTATGAAGCATCATCATACCAAAGAAAGGTCTATCACTTCTGCATATTGCTGCAATTAATGCAACTAAGAATGTTTGTACCATTTTTATTCTCCTTTCGATTATGATTTATTTCTTAGTAGCGGTTCTAAATCAACAAACTTATCGTTTGGCGTAGGCATCATTCCCACTTTAATTCCTAAATCAATTAGTGAATTAAGTGCTTCGATATCCTCTTTATCAAGATTCAAACTCTGAGTAATATAAGGAGCATCTTTTCTTACACCACCAATAGTTAAACGATTGACTCCTTGAATACCCTTCATTACTCTAGCCGCATCAATCGGATTATTTACTAGAACCATAATTTTATATTTCTGACTTTCCGGGCTATTTAAGAATTTTATTCCTTCATCAACACTTCTGAAGCCATACTTTACACCGGCAGGAACGCCTAGTTTTAATGCATTCCTCCTCATTTTGTCATTAACAATCTGATCATTGACAACCAGAAGAACATCTAATCCCAACGTTCTAGTCCATGAAACAGCAACCTGTCCATGAATTAAACGATCATCTAAACGTACCTCTTTTATCATATTTCTTCGTCCCCTTCACTTTCTAATTCTGTATTTATGTGACGAATCCCGTTTTTACCATTCTCAATCAAATAGTTGACAAGTTCATCGTATTCCAGGGTATCTTTCATGAGAATCGCTTCAAGTAGAATTCCCAAATTGACACCTGTAATCACATCAATCTTTCTCACACCTATATATTCACTGATAACTCTTGTAATACTGCCACCATAAATATCTGTTAATGCTAAAATCTCGTCGTTTTCATCAAAAGAGTCTAAGACTGTTTCAACGGCCTTGCAAGCTTCTTCAACAGATGTTTCCATTGTAATGCTTATGGTTTTTATATCAGCTATACTACTGCTACCAGCTATTAGGCTGGCACTCTTCACAATGGATGCCGATAAAGGTCCATGTGAAGCCACTATTATTTGAACCATAGTTTTATTATCCTTTAGAAGTGCACAAATCAGACTGCATTTTCTTTTGTATAGAAAACATTTCCTAATTTGCCATCTAATCTTGGCTGCATTGGATTTGAGGTATCAACCCTTTTTGCAGCTAAATAAGTTGTATCATGCATGGACACAGGTTGCTTATCATCAGTTCCATTTAAAATATTCTGTGCGCATTCAATAACATTATCAATCATATCAAGCGGACATTCTAAAGCGTGATGGCTTTTCCAAATGGTATCATAATATTTAGATTGCGCTTTCACGTGGGACATAGATTCAATCAACTTACTTGCAGAAGATCCTGGAGTAACTAAAAGAGTTCTTCTACCGCATGAATCACCATATATAATTACTTTTTCTTCTTCGATCAAAACCATAATAGCCCCTGGGGTATGACCTGGTGTTTCAATTATTTTTAAAGTATAGTTGCCTATAGAAATTCTCTGTCCGTCTATTGCCGGTAATAGTTCACCTTTGAATTCATCTGTGTATTCTTCAATAGGTATTCCAACAAACCCCAATGCCGGTTCATCATTCAGATATTTATAGCGCTTTTCTTTATTGTTTTGCCTATAGAACGTATCCCAGTCCCGTTCATTCATGTACACTTCGCTAAAACATCCTGTACCGCCTACATGATCATAATGGAAATGAGTAAGAATATTAATAACTGGTTTATCCGTCAAAGTGCGAACATATTCCATTATATTCCCTACTCCATATCCATTATCAATCAAGCAAGCCTTCTCGCTGCCAATAATCAGAAACATGTATACATCATGATCTATTATCAAATAAATGTTGTTTCTGATTAACAAATGAGAGAAATATTTGTTCATTATTTCACCCTGATATATTTCGTTAATATATCTCCTTTCTATAAGAAATGTATCATAGAAAATACTGTGTTTGAATGTTATCTTTCTCATTGTGAAAGGTAACATCGGTAATATGTTACCTATATAAATAATATTTGTTGATTCTTATTTCTAAACGCATTGTTAGGGTCAGGTGAAAATCACCAAAAAGTGTCAGTCGGAAACAGCCAATTTTAGTCAAAAGAAAATCGCCATA
>CAKVLT010000050.1 GCA_934757945.1 uncultured Bulleidia sp.
AGATAATGCAGTACTCATGGACAATGGAAAGGATAAAATTGTTCTCATTATAGACAAAGATGTAGAAAGTAGTAAAAAGTTAGCTGAAAAAGCTGTAAAATAGAACAGACAGTTCACAAGAAAGGGAAAGGACTAAAGTAAGATGATTGATCGTTATTCTAGAGAAGTAATGCGCAATGTATGGAGCGAGGAAAGTAAGTTCCAGGCATGGCTGGATGTTGAAATCCTGATTGACGAAGCCTGGAGCAAACTTGGAAAGATTCCTGCTGAAGACGTTGAAAAAATTCGTGCAAATGCAAAATTCTCCGTTGATCGTATTCTTGAAATTGAAAAAGAAACAAGACACGATGTAGTTGCTTTTACAAGATGTGTTTCCGAAAGCTTAGGAGAAGAAAAAAAGTGGGTACATTACGGTGTTACCAGTACTGACGTTGTAGATACTGCCAATGGTATTCGTTTTAAAAAAGCCAATGATATCTTATATCAGGATATTCTGGATTTTATGGAAATCTTAAAAGAAAATGCTTTGAAGTATAAAGACACTGTTATGATGGGAAGAACGCATGGTGTTCATGCGGAAATTACTTCCTTTGGACTTGTATTTGCTTTATGGTATGAAGAAATGAAGCGTAATCTTGATCGTTTCCAGAGTGCTCGCAGAGATGTAGAAGCTGGCAAGATTTCTGGTGCAGTAGGTACTTTTGCCAATATTCCACCATTTGTACAGGATTATGTATGTGAAAAGCTGGGTATTGAATCTGCTGCTATTTCCACACAGGTATTACAGCGTGACCGTCATGCCAACTATTTTGCTACTCTGGCTCTGATTGGTTCCAGTCTTGAACAGATGGCTACTGAAGTGAGACATTTACAAAGAACAGAAGTTCGAGAAGCTGAAGAACATTTTAACAAAGGACAGAAGGGTTCCAGTGCAATGCCACATAAAAGAAACCCAATCGGATCTGAAAATATCTGTGGCTGTTCCAGAGTATTACGCGGATATATGGTCACATCTTATGAAGATATTCCACTATGGCATGAAAGAGATATCTCTCATTCCTCTGCAGAAAGAATTATTGCACCGGATGCTACAGCCTTATTGGATTACATGTTAGTCAGATTTGGCTCTATTTTGAAGAATCTGACAGTATTCCCTGAAAGAATGAAGAAGAATATCTGGTTAACAAACGGTGTAATTTTCTCTCAGAGATTTATGCTGAAACTTGTAGAAAAAGGATGGTCTCGTGAAAAGGCATATGATACAGTACAGCCTCAGGCTATTAAGGCATGGGAGGAAGATCTGAACTTCAAAGAACTGATGGAATCAGTGCCTGAAGTGACAGCTACATTATCTCAGGATGAAATTGATGATTGCTTTGATCCTTACTATCATATCCGTAATGTAGATACAATCTTCAAACGTGTGGGTATTCTTTAATACTCATGTAAGAAACTATGAAGACACATGGTGTTGCCATAGTTTCTTTTTTTTGTGGCTTTAAAGAAAAAAGTCATAACAGTGAACACTGCTATGACTGGGATATATTAATTTGCTACAAGATCATTGACCCAGATGCGTTTATGCAACAGGAATAATCCTAAAATCACTTTATAGAGATCTACAAACTGTAAGATGAAGAACATATGTACAATGGACAGGTCTGTATAGTGAGCCAGTATATAAGCTACAGGGAAGGATATAAACATAGTACCTACTGAGTCAAACAGGAAAGTGATAATGGTTTTTCCACCACAACGTAGCGTGAAGTAACAGGCATTGTAAATGGATCCAATCCATAAGGCGATTCCTGCAATATGCAACATATTGGTACTTGTTTCACGGATATATTCTGAAGTGTTATATAAAGCAGGGAATAATGGTGCGGCAATCCATAATGCAGCACCAATCATAATTGAAACAATAAAGGTGAACAAAATCATCTTTCTGTCAGTATCTACTGCTTCTTCCAGTTTTCCTGCTCCTAACTTCTGTCCTACGATAATGGAAATAGAGTTACCCATACCAATATTGAAGACAAAGAAGAGGTTCTGGATAGTTGTGGTTATGTTATAGGCTGCTACTGCGTCAATGCCCCTAACAGAATAACATTGTGTAATACATGCAATACCGGTAGACCATAATACTTCGTTCATCATAAGTGGTAAGCCCTTGATGATAATCTGCTTCATGAGATTTTTTGGAATGTGGAACCCTTTTAAGAGGTTGTGGAAGAATGGGAAATCCTGCTTAAAGTTAATAACAAAGTAACTTACAACGGCCAGTTCTACAAATCTAGAGATGACTGTAGCAATCGCAGCTCCGTCAGAACCAAGGACAGGTAAACCAAAATGACCAAAAATCAAAATCCAGTTAAAAACAAAGTTTGTACTGACTGCAATAATAGAAGAAACCATAGGAAGTTTGGTTCTTCCTGTTTCTGAAAAGGTTGTTGTTAAACATTGGGTTAATGCAAAAGGCAGAAAGCCAATCATCATAATCAGCAGATAGGAATGTGCATATTGCATTGTAAAGGCGATGTCTTCTGCTGAGTTTGCGGAACTGCTTAAGAACAACTGAATGAGAGGTTTTGAAAAAGTGAGGAACAGGAATGTTACTGCAAGTGTGATAACCAGCTCAATCACCAGTTTAAAGCGTAAACAATATTGCATTCCCTGCATATCTTTTTTTCCAAAAAACTGAGCACCAAAGATGGAGCAAGCAGCAACGGATCCGAATACGGCAAGATTAAAGATGGTGGTGAGCTGATTGGCAATAGATACTCCACTCATCGCCAGTGTACCAACCTGACCAACCATGATATTATCAAGCATGTTTACAAAACTTGTAATCATTTGCTGAATGATTAAAGGTACAGCTACATGCAGTACCATTTTGTAAAAGGCGGCATCGCCAAACCATTTATTTGCTTTCATAGGCATCCTTTCTCATCATATCGATGTCTTCTCTTGTTTTTGTGTGTCTGTTTTCGAATAAAGCACTTTGTATAGTGTTGCATACTTTTCTAATCTGATTTTCGCTGACGGCATAATAGGTGCCATTGTCCTGATGCATTTCTCTGGCACTCATATGGAATTGAAGACAACCTGTTTCTTTTAGAAGAGGAAGGATTGTCTGCTCGTTAATACCTCCAGCAGGAAGAATTTCTATTTTGTCACCGTAATTTTTCTGTAAGTGCTGAATACATGACATGCCTTCAGTTATCTCAGGTTTTTTTCCGGAAGTGAGTATTCTGTCTACTCCAAGTTCTATTAAAGTCTTCACGGCATTATCTGCATCCGGTGTCATATCAAAAGCTTTATGAAAAACTGCTTCTTTTCCATAGCCATGAATTAAAGAGACCATCTTGCCTGTGGTATCTTCATCTACAGTAAGGTCGTAATTTAAAAATCCAAAGGCGATACCATCTGCACCATATTCCAGAAATGTCTGGGCATCGGCAAACATGGTTTCTATTTCCTGTTTATTGTACCTGAAACCTGCAGCTCTCGGACGGACCATACAGACGATTTTTTTATCTGTCAGTTTTCTGGACTTTAAAAATGTCTGCAGGGAAGGGGTGAGACCACCAAGTTCCAGAGCACTGTTTAATTCTATTCTGTCTGTTTCTTTGAATTGACAGGCAGTCAGAACATCACTGAGGCTGCCGGTACATATTTCAACAGATATATCTTTCATGTTGTGTCTCCTCCTTTTGGTGTAAAAAAAGTACTGAAAATCAGTACTTTTCATTGGATTATAGAATGTCGTGAAGAATGATGTTGCCTTCTCTTTCAGGAGAAACAGAAACTAAGGCAATCTTTACACCTGTAAATTCTTCAATGAATTTGACATATTTCTGACAATTCTGAGGAAGTTTGTCGAATTCATGAATATTGGAAATATCTTCTGTCCATCCTTCAAATGTCTTATACACAGGTTTTGCTCTGTTATAATCTTTCAGACTTGCAGGAAGGGAAGTAGTAACCTTTCCATCCAGTTCATAGCCTACACATACAGGAATCTGAGGATAGCCAGACAGGATATCTAATTTTGTGATGGCAATTTCTGTGAGGCCGTTAATGCGTACTGCCTGTTTTACAACACATAAATCCAGCCAGCCGACTCTGCGTGGTCTTCCTGTAGTTGCACCAAACTCGAATCCTTTATTTCTTAAGAAGTCTGCATCTTCACCTTGCAGTTCAGTTAAGAAAGGACCTTCACCTACACGTGTGGAATAAGCTTTGACAATACCGATAATGTGATCCAGGGATTTAGGACCGACACCGACACCTGTTAACACACCTGCACTTGTTGGAGAGGAAGAGGTAACAAATGGATAGGTACCATAGTTGATATCCAGCATATTTGCCTGTGCACCTTCAAATAAGACAATCTTATTCTGCTCCAGAGCATCATTGACAAGTTCTGTTGCATCTACCATCATAGGTACGATTCTGTCTCTGATTGGTTCAAACTCTTTAATCAGTTCATCATAATCAAATGGTTCACCGCCATAGATTTTTGTGATTTCTGCATTTTTAAGTTCCAGTGTGTCTTTGAGTTTATCCTGGAATGTATCCCAGTCTCTTAAGTCACACATTCTTAAACCGATACGGGTATATTTATCAGCATAGCAAGGACCGATACCGTTCTTTGTTGTGCCAATCTTATATTTGGCTGCACGTGCTTCCTTTAATTCGTCCAAACGCACATGGTATGGCATAAGGATATGAGCTCTATCACTTATACGAATATTATCACAGTTCTGCCCCTGTGCTTCCAAAGTGTCAATTTCCTGGAATAAAACAAATGGATTGACAACAACACCTGGACCAATGACACATAAAGCATCATGATTTAAAATTCCGCTAGGTAATAAATGTAAAACGGTTTTCCTGCCATTTACTACAACGGTGTGACCTGCATTATTGCCACCCTGATAACGAACTACTAGATTGACTTTTGTGCCTAACAGATCAACGACTTTACCTTTACCTTCGTCTCCCCATTGGGATCCAACAACTACATAACCTGCCATATTTAACGACTCTCCTTTGACAAACAGCTATATTTTACCATGTGCTAAGACGTATGTGAACAGATTTCTTGACTTATCTGCTATGATAGACGTGATGAATGTAGGAGGATATATGAGCGAAAATAAAAATCCATCCAGTTGTGATCACAACTGTGAAAACTGCAGTTCCAACTGCAGTTCTAAAACAATTGCAAAGTTTACACCTAAGGATAAAACACTTATCCGTCATATGATCGGTGTCGTCAGTGGAAAAGGCGGCGTAGGTAAATCCTTTGTCACATCTTTAATGGCTTCTGAAATGGCAAGAAGAGGTTTCAGAACAGCTGTATTGGACGGAGATATTACAGGACCTTCTCAGGCAAAAGCATTTGGTATCAAAGACAAATTAATGGGTGACGGTACTTATGCCTATCCTGCTGTGACAAAGAATGGCATTCAGGTGGTTTCTACAAATATGTTGCTGGATACCGATGATACTCCTGTAATCTGGAGAGCTTCTATTGTGACAAATCTTTTGAAACAGTTTTATACGGAAGTTCTTTGGGATAATGTGGATTACATGTTTGTGGACATGCCTCCGGGAACAGGTGATGTACCTTTAACAGCATTTCAGTCTTATCCTTTAGATGGAATTATTATTGTTACAACACCACAGGAACTTGTGGGAATGGTTGTTGAAAAGGCTATTAACATGGCCAGTCAGATGAATATTCCCGTCATTGGTCTTGTGGAAAATATGAGCTATGTGGAATGTCCAAACTGTCATGAAAAAATGTATGTGTTCGGTCAGTCTCATACAAAGGAAATTGCACTTAAGCATGGTCTTTCTGTGATTGGAGAAGTGCCTCTGGATCCACGTATTGCAGAGTGTGCGGATAAAGGAACAATTGAAGATCTCAAGGTGGAAGCTATTGATACTGTAGCGGATGCTATTGAAGAATTCACAAAATAATGCAGAAAACTTCACATATCCTACACATGGATATGGTTTAATGCTGAAAAGAAAAGAGGTGGATATACATGACGAGATTACTTATTGTTGACGATGAACAGATGATACGTAATATGATTCGAAAATATGCTGAATTTGAAGGCTTTACTATAGATGAAGCATGTGATGGTATGGAAGCAGTGGAAAAGTGTGAAAAAAACACGTATGATCTTTGCGTTATGGATATCATGATGCCTCGACTGGATGGTTTTTCCGCCGTGAAGGAAATTAAGAAAATCCATCCGGATATGCCTTTTATTCTTTTGTCCGCATTGGGTGAAGAATATGATCGTATTCATGGATTTGACATAGGAGTGGATGATTATGTGGTTAAACCATTTTCCTCCAAAGAACTCATGATGAGAATTCATGCAATTTTAAAACGCGTACACCCTCGGGCATCTGTAAAAGATGTGATGAAAGTGGGGGATATGGAAATAGACTTCTCTGCACGTACAGTTACTATTAACAAAGAACGTATTGCATTATCTCCAAAAGAATATGAATTGCTAGCTTATCTTGCAAAAAATGCAGGTATTGCTCTGACACGTGAACAGTTGCTTTCTAATGTATGGGGATATACTTTCTTTGGAGATGACCGCACTTTGGATACTCACATCAAACTGCTGAGAAAAAATCTGGGTCCATATGCAAAATACATCGTTACACTGAGAGGAATAGGGTACCGTTTTGAAAAAGAAAATTAGTTTGAAATGGAAAATAGGAAGATATCTTATCTTATTTGCAGTAGTGCTTATAGCACTACTTTTCCTGTTTCAGATTGTATTGCTAGAACCTATGTATGAGTCCAGCAAGCTCAGCAGTGTGAAATATGCAGGAGAAGAGATTGCGAATGCCATTGATGAGGATACTCTGGAAGATATCGTTTTTAATTCGTCAGTTCAGAATGATACATGTATTGTGCTGAACTATAAAGACGCAACTATGGCGATGAAAAATCAGCAATGTACAGCATTTTCACAGATGTCTCAGGAAAGAATCAATGATCTGATTCAAAAAGCAGCAGGTAGTAAAAATAACACCTATATTTCCATCAGTCATAATGTATCCATGATTTCCAGAAACTGGTGGACCTTAGCTTCCAATGATTTCAAGAATATTATCTATACTCGTATTGTAGAAGGTGAGAGCGGGAAAGGGGTATTAATGATTTACAGCGGAATATCTCCTGTATCTGCTACAACTAAGACTTTGAAAAAACAGCTTTCTTATTTATCGATTGGTATTCTGATAGCAGTAATAGGTCTTACTTTTGTTATCTACCGAGGAATTGAAAAACCATTATCTAAAATCAATGAAGCAGCCAAAGGACTGGGCAGCGGTAAATATGAAGCAGATCCTTCAACTAATAAATATAAAGAAGCGGAGGAATTGAATACAACATTATCCAATGCCGCAAAAGACATTCAGAAGGCGGATAAGGCAAAAAGAGATCTTCTTGCCAATGTATCTCATGATTTAAGAACGCCTTTGACCATGATTTCCGGTTATGGGGAAATGATGAAAGAGCTGCCGGGAGAAAAAACAGATGAGAATCTACAGGTGATTATTGATGAATCTAGAAGATTGAATCAGCTTGTAAATGATTTGCTGGATCTGTCCAGATTTCAGGATAATCGTATTACTCTTGAGAAAACATCTTTTGATATCACACAGATGATACAGGAGGAATTACGTAAGTATGGTGTCTATATGTATCAGGATGGATATAAGATAGAAGTACAGCTGGACAGATCTGCTATTGTTTATGCAGATAAAAAACGTATGCAGCAGGTTTTTAATAACTTCATGACCAATGCTATCAATTACTCCGGTAATAATAAACATATTATTGTTAAAGAAGAGATTCATGAGGATACTGTAACAATTTCTGTACAAGACTTTGGAGAAGGAATTGCCGAAGACAAACTGCAGGATATATGGGATCGTTATTACAAAATAGATAAGGAACATGTACGTGTTTCTTCTGGCAGTGGTATTGGCCTTGCTATTGTTAAGCAGATTCTTGATCTGCATAATCTGAAATATGGAGTAAAGTCCAAAGTGAAGGAAGGCAGTACTTTCTATTTCGAAATTCCAATGCAGAAGAATATTTAAATACATACCAAAGGGGTATGCATTTTACTTGCAATAAATGCAAAACTATTCTATAGTGTAGGTACAAACAAAGGAGATGTTAAACTATATGAAGGACTTAAAAGGAACAAAGACTGAAGCTAATTTACAGGCAGCATTCGCAGGAGAAAGCCAGGCTCGTAATAAATACGATTTCTTCGCTTCTAAAGCAAAGAAAGAGGGTTATGAACAGCTCGCTGCTATTTTCCAGGAAACTGCATTAAATGAAAAAGAACATGCTAAATTGTGGTTCAAACTGTTACAGGGTGGAGAACTCCATGATACTGCAGACAACTTAAGACAGGCTGCTGAAGGTGAAAACTATGAATGGACATCCATGTACAAAGAATTTGCAGAAGTAGCTGATGAAGAAGGTTTCCCTGAAATTGCTGCTAAATTCAGAGGCGTTGGTGCTATTGAGAAAGAACATGATGAACGTTACCAGAAACTTCTGAGTAACCTGAAGAACGGTGAAGTTTTCGTTAAGAAAGATAAAGTTACATGGCAGTGCAGAAATTGCGGTTATACAGTTGTTGCTGAAAAAGCACCTGCTGTTTGCCCAGTATGCAATCACCCACAGGCTTTCTTCGAAGTTAAAAAAGAAAACTATTAAGATGCTAAAACATCCGGAGCACAATCTCCGGATGTTTTTTTAAAATTACCTCTGTAATTTAATGGGTTCCCTGACTAATTTTTCTATTTCCTGCAGTCGGGTCAGTTCTTTGTTACCTAAAAAAGTGATACATGTGCCAGTGTGATTTGCTCTTGCTGTTCTTCCTGTTCTATGAGTGAACAGAACGTCTGTGTCCGGGTAAGCGTAGTTGATAACCAGTTCTACCTCGCAGATATCTATTCCTCTTCCTAACAAATCTGTACAGATAAGTGTAGAAAAGGTATGATTTTTAAAATCCTGCAA
This sequence comes from uncultured Bulleidia sp., assembly GCA_934757945.1. Taxonomy (GTDB): domain Bacteria; phylum Bacillota_I; class Bacilli_A; order Erysipelotrichales; family Erysipelotrichaceae; genus Bulleidia. The sequence goes on from CAKVLT010000050.1 coordinate 9,083, forward strand.
AATCTTTTTTCTGACTTTTGGATCCATACCACTGTAAATACGATTACAGCTGTATTGATCTTTTAACATCTGATAAAGTTCCTCTGCCTGTTTTTTTGTATTGCAGAATACCAGAGCAGGCTGGTCAGATAACTGAGACTGTAATACTTTCATTTTCTTTTTTTCAGATACTGCATACCACTTAAAGTGAATATGCTGAGGAAGCACATTACTTTCTGTATATTTCAGAAATAACGGACGTATCTGGATAGAGGTACTGAGCTTTTGAACATGATCGTTGGTTGTGGCTGAAAATAATAATGTCTGATGTACATCGAGAGAAGAAAGTACCTTCAAGACATCATCTTCAAATCCCATGCTCAACATTTCATCTGCTTCATCAAGAACTACCATCTGTACATTCTTTGGCTTCAGGGTATGTCTTCTTAAATGATCGCATATTCTTGCAGGTGTTCCTACTACAATATCTGCTCCATGTGAAAAAGAACGAATCTGTTTCTGGATATCCACACCTCCAGTTAATATTGCTGTACGGATACCTTCGGTATGTTCCAGAAGAGAACGTATGACAGAAGCTATCTGTAAAGCAAGCTCTCTTGTTGGTACAAGAATCAGAGCAAAAGGAAGATGTTTCTTAGTGGTCTGTATTTCCAGTTTCTGTAAAACAGGTAATATGTAAGACAGTGTTTTTCCGCTCCCTGTAGGAGAAACAATACATACATCTTCATTTTTTAAAATATCTTCCATACACTGTTGTACTTCTGAAAGGGTATTGATGCCTTTACTATGTAAGGCATCTTGTAAATAAGGTTTTAAATCTGTAATTTCCATGCCAATACTTTACCACATAAAGCATGAGAATTGATTATGAAGTATGTCTTTGCTAGAATACGTGTGTAATTGAAGGAGAAATATATGGCACATTTTGAATATACACCAAAAGGGGTTTGTTCCAGAAAAATTATTCTGGATATCAATGAGGGTAACACTATTGAAAAGATGGAAGTTATCGGTGGATGTAACGGTAATCTGAAAGGCATTTCTGCTCTTGTAAAAGGAGAAAGTGTAGATCACGTTATCGACAGACTGGATGGCACACTTTGTGGAATGAAACCAACCTCCTGTCCTGATCAGATTGCACAGGCTTTAAAGGCGTATAAGAATCAGTAAGACTTACCGGTTTAACACCGGTTTTTTTTATGGTACAATGCCTAAGATGAAAATATATAACGTAAATGATACTGTAAAAGATGCCATAGATGGTATCTATCTGGATTACGCAGATAACACTTTCTTATTTATGGTAAGAAGTGATGTGTGGATGGATGAAGAAATCAAGAGTGCTCGAAGAAATGAAGTGATTTTTCACTTTATACAGAAAGGATGTGTAGATGCATTCTTGTTGGAAATTGAAGATTGTCTTGAATGCAGTGATCTTCCTTTTGATATTCATGAAGCAGAGGATTCTCTGAAACAGGCTTTGCTGAAAGAAAAGGGATTTTCCTGGCAGATAGTATTGATGAATAAAACAGGTAAAGTCGTGTTTGAAAGAAGCGGAGAGTTTGAAAGAGAACACAGCGAACTTCTGAAACAAAAGCTTCTTGCAAGATTGCAGGAAGAATATACTTCTGAAGATTTTGATTGTTCTTATGAGAAGCTTCAGGCAGTCTATGAACCGTTTGAACTGGAACCATTTGCCGTGTTTACTGAAAGGAACAAAAAGAAATGAAAAGAATTCTTTGGATCAGTGTTGTTCTTATTTTAGATCAGGTAACCAAATTTTGTGTACAAAGCAGTTCTTCTTTACCAGTTAGCGTGATACCGGGATTTTTCAAGATTGAATATTTAAAGAATACAGGTGCTGCATGGAGTATGTTATCTTCTAAAACGGCATTGCTGACACTGGTGTCTGCTGTAGCTATTGGAGTGATGCTGTGGTATCTGCTTACAAAAAAAACTACGCCTGTACAGGAAACTGCTCTTTGCCTGATGATTGCAGGGGCAGCAGGTAACTTCATAGACAGACTGTGTCTGTCTTATGTAAGAGACTTTTTATCTTTTAATATTTTCGGGTATCCGTTCCCTGTATTTAATATTGCCGATTGTGCATTATGCATCGGTGTATTTCTGTTGTTTATTTGCACAATGAAGGAGGAAAAGTAATGCCGATGGAAGTGTTTACGGTAGAATGTGAATCTCCGTTACGTATAGATAAATATCTTTCCGAAGTGTCAGAGCTGTCCAGAACACGTATTCAGGAATTATGTGAAAATCAGGCGATTGAAGTTAATGGGAAAATTGTACGCAGCAGTTTTAAAGTGAAAACTGGTGATGAAATCAAAGCGGATATCCCAGAAAATGAAGAAATCAATGTTCTTCCTGAAGACATACCTCTGGATATTCTCTATGAAGACTCAGATATTATTGTTATCAATAAACCTAAAGGGATGATTGTTCATCCCGCTCCGGGTATCTATTCCGGTACTCTTGTGAATGCACTGCTGTACCACTGCAAAGACTTATCCGGTATTAATGGAAAGATTCGTCCGGGTATTGTGCACAGAATTGATAAAGATACCACAGGATGTTTAGTTGTCTGTAAAAATGATGAAGCTCATAGAAGTATTGCAAAACAGCTGGAAGATAAAACCTGTCATAGAGAATACCGAGCTATTGTGACAGGTGCTTTGAAATCAGAAGCTGCAGTTATTGATGCTCCAATTGGCAGAGACAGACGAGACAGACAGAAAATGTCTGTAACAGATACGAACAGTAAACCTGCAAGAACACACTATAGGATATTAAAGAGATTTGCCCGCAGTACCTATATAGAATGTTCTTTGGAAACTGGAAGAACTCATCAGATTCGTGTACATATGAAGTATTGTGGTTATCCTGTGATGGGAGATGAAAAATACGGGAAGAAATGCCCTTACATGGATACACAGGGACAGGTATTACATGCCTGCAGATTGACTCTTGTTCATCCTACAACTCATGAGACCATGGTTTTTGAAGCACCATTACCGGAATACTTTAAAGAATTGCTGAATACTTTACAGGAAAAAGAACCATATGAGGAATGATATGAAAAGAGAAAATGTATTAAGCTGGGATGAATACTTTATGGGTCTGGCACATCTGTCTGCTTTACGTTCCAAAGATCCAAATACACAGGTGGGAGCTGCTATTGTGGATGAAAATCACAGAGTAGTTTCTGTGGGATATAACGGCATGCCCAAAGGATGCAGTGATGATGATTTCCCGTGGGCAAGGGTTGGCAGTGTACTGTCTACAAAATATGCTTTTGTGGTTCATGCTGAACTGAATGCTATTTTAAACAGTAAATGGCCTGTGAACGGGTGTACTATCTATGTTTCTTTATTTCCGTGTAATGAATGTGCTAAGGCAATCATTCAGTCAGGAATCAAGAAAATCGTATATGAATCAGATAAATACTCTGATACGGAAGCTACACAGGCTTCTAAGAAAATGTTGATGGCTGCAGGAGTAGAACTGCAGCAGATGGATACTGCCATTCATCTGACAGTAGAGAAGAGACCAAATACAGAAAAACAATGATCGTGACGGATCATTGTTTTTTTAGAACAATTTCAGTGTTTTTAAAGTGCAGTTTTGCAATATTGCCAAGTTCTTCTTCACCATACTTTTCAATAAATTCTCTGGCACATGCATTGACTTTATCTCCTGCTCCTTTATAAAAAGTCATGGCATAATGTTCTTCCATCTTTTTCCAGTATTCCAGAAAAGTATATCTTGCAATGATACTGGCAGTACCGACAGACAGATATTTATTTTCTGCTTTAGTTTCAAAATGCAGAGTTCTGATAACCTGAGATTCATTTTTCAAGTAGTGGTAGTATAAACCTTTTTCTGCAAACTGATCTACAACACATAAAGCAGGCAATGTGACTTTTTTTGACAGGTTGACATAGGCCTGATTATGCAGCTTTGCCTTGATGGCATTCAGATTCGTTGTGGAATGGACAGCATTATATTTTCTGTTGGATACAATCAGTACAGAATGAGGTATAACCTCAACAATTTGCTTTCCTATGTTTTCAATTTCTTTATCTGTGACTGCTTTGGAGTCTTTAACTCCAAGAGACTCCAGAAAATGCACATGTGCTTCATCTAAATAGGCAATTGCAACAACAA
>CAKVLT010000051.1 GCA_934757945.1 uncultured Bulleidia sp.
CCCGTAAGACCAGATAGAAAATATCAGCGCAATATGAAACCTAAATCAGTTGTTCCGTTCAATACAAAAGCATCATAGCGCTACACTGATTATATTTCATATTCAAGTCGCAGGCAAATTTTTCTAAAGTGAATCAAATTGCCTTTTTGTTATGCTTGAAAGCCATCAATTCTAATTGAAATGTGATAGAAACCCTGGATGTAGCCCTACATCCAGGGTTTACCTGACAAATATTTTATTTTAATGACTTCTTATTTGCCTTAACTTAAGGACATTGCCCGCCCAACGGGACGTCCTGCCATCAAACGTGGTTCCACCTGATTTCACTGTTATTTCGCAATAACAGTCTCATGAAGTGTTATATAACACTTACGTACGTAACGCGTAAAGACGCAAACTCCTACTAAGTATTCAAAGTTTCAGCTCAAGGATGTGTTTCGCTGTTTCTATCCGCCTTTCCTTGCACCATACGGAAAGTTCTCTGCCGGAATCAAAAACAGTTACTCTTCCTGTCATTGCCTGTATGCACATCATATACGGGATTTCAAAGACAAGTTAATAGACTTTACAGTCTTTGGATTAAAAATTCTGAAACAACTTTCATTTATTCCTGTAGAACTTATCTGCAAGCTGATGGAATTTCTTCTGATTCATCTGCTCATGTGTGATGAATTCTCCATCATAAAACAATGCATATGTAGTGATGGGAGAGGGAACGCTCTGTGCCTGTTCCATGGTTTCAATATGTATGGTTTGAAAAGGAATGTTTTGTTCCTGAGCAATTTCTTTAAGTAAAGGTACATATCTTGCATTAAACGGACATTGATCCGTATAGTACAGTACAAATCCCTTTTCTTCTGTATGCGGATGTACAGCACATGCTTTAAAGCAAGGAATTCCGGCATCTTTCTGCAATGTAAGATACCACAGCTGTATACCGTTCTGTGCTGTATTCGCCACCTGAAATCCCTTATACTGCAAAAACTTCGGATCAGCAAGAAACGGTTTTTTCTTTGCAGTGGAACATATACACAGGCCTTTCTTTCCTTTGGAAAGACTGTCCTTTATGCATATCTGTAATAATTCAGAAGAATACCCATGTCCTTTTAAAGCACCGGATACCCAAAGACAGTCTATATACATATACTCTTTTGCATCAATGGGTATCCACGCCTTTTCTGCAGGCATATATTCAATAAAGCATTTGCCTCTTTCTTTACTTCTGATAAACACCAGACCATCCTCAAATCTTTGAGTTAACCAGTTTTTCTTGGATACCACCTGTGCATCCTTATTGTTTGAAATAGCACAGCAGATATGTTCCTGTGCAATGTTGTCCTTTGTTAACTGTATATATTCCATATGGTTTCTTTCCTTCTTCCATCAGTATACCTGTCTTTACCGAAAGAAAAAAGCAACTCAGTTCTACTGAATTGCCATCACGTAAATACAACACGGATTTGCTTCATCCCAAAGTTCCGGAAAGACTTCCAGTTCTCTGAAACCCACTGCCTGATAAAACAGGTTTGTACGATCATATTCAGGATATTTGCCCATCTGAACTGTCTTTACCTGCATGAATGTAAAACCTTCCTCCAGAGCGTATGTATAGGCATGCTGAAATAGCTTCATACCCACATGATTACGTTGGTATGCCTTGAGTACACCTGTCACATAAATTTCTACTGTATCCGCACTGGTTGGTTTCAGACAGATAAATCCTACAGGTTTTCCCTGATCAAAACTGCACCAGAAAGGATACTTTCCACTGCCTTTGACATAGTCATCAACAGCGGATGGAATGCCAAACCATTCAGGTAAAGCTTCCAGAATCTGCCTTGTGATATGTTCTCTTTCTTCTGTATTTTCAATTTTCTTAATTTCCATATAGTCTCCTTGATTACCGGTACGGATTATGTGTCAGTCCAAACTCCGCACGTTTCAGATCATCCATTCTCCAGATACATCTTAAGAAAGTACCTGTCATCATGTATTCACGAATATCCTGCAGTTTATAAAGAGGAGGAATAAACTTCTCATCCATATATTTCTGCATTTCCTCTTTGATCTGCACTTCCTCATCTACCTTATCCGCATACAGAAAAATAGCTTCAGGCCCTAATGTGGATACCATGGTCACAAGTGTTTTCCCTATCAGTTCCACAGTTCCCTGCTGAGTGGAAGATAATTGCACAGCAGGTTTGGAAAGCTGCAATACTTTCTGAGAATATTGTACTTCTCCAGCCACATGTTGTCTGCCTCTGATTAAATGGCCACCCACTACTATACCGCATCCTGCTATGGCACTGTCATCAGGAAGATAATAGAAAATCAAAGAACTGTATTTATCCTCCAGCCAGTAAATGCCTGTAACAATCATATTGGCATCATTAAAAGGAAGGACATGTCTGTGATATTTTTCGGATAATATCTCTTTGACATTCTGTAAATGAATTGGATGAGAAGGAAGGTATACTACACCATCTTCTATAGATCCAGGCAAACTTAATCCTATAACTTCTATTTCAGGATATTGTTGCAGCATTTCTTCGATGATACTTTCAATATCTCCTATAGACACCCCGCTTACCTTCTTCTCATAATTGCAGACAATATCTCCGTTTAAATAATAGCGATAAATGATACTGCAGTGTTCTCCTTCACCACCGTTGATATACCCTATTGTCAGTATTTTTTTATCTGTTTCATAGAAAGCTCTTGTACGTTCCGCCTTAGGAGTTATCAAAGCCTCATAGTCTTGCAGTTCTCCTTTAATCGTCTCAATCAGCGAACCTGTATCATAAGAACCGAAAGTCTGTCCCGGTATATTTCTGAAAAGAATATCCGGATACTTTGCCTGCAGTTTTTCTCTTTCAAAATGTACCTGAGGTGCCAGTAATACCATATCCTGACCTGTAAGAGATTTTTCCAGAGAATTAAAAGAGACAGCTTTAAAGTAATAATTCAGTTTTAATGTCTTGGCTGCTTCATTTAAAAGCTGGGCATAGTAAGAAGTAGTCAGTCCGCTTGTGCAGGATAAAAGAATATTCACGGCGTGGGAATCTCTGAGATGACGCATAGCCTCTTCCATTTCCACATACAAATCCTGTGCCCGTTTCAGATCATTAATCTGAAAATGCAGAAAGAATTCAGTCTTTTCATCACGAATAGTATCTATGCGTAATTCCACCGTGTTACCTTCATAGAAGTTCACACGTCCCAACGCATAAATAGAAGCTATTTCAAGATTTCCGCTTTCATTTTCAGTAATTGGAAATGCCTCTGTTCCTCTTTGAATGATCCATTTCCGATAGTAATCCACCAGAGTAGTATTTTCCATACAGCACCTTCTTTAAGAGTATTCTAGCATTATTCCAGAAAATGTTAGCCGTTATCTGTGTATTTTGGCACAATGTTTTATTCTTTCACTTCCAGTACTTCTCCCACAAAAACATAATGTGGTTGCCAGCCACCATTTTCATCAGGGTAAAGGTCAGGTTTGGAACTATAATATTCCTGTATGTCTTCAGCAAGATCTTCTTTGGAAAACTGATGCTGGTAAAGTTTCTTGCAGACAAAGGTAAGCTTTGCTTCAGCAAACCCTACAGAATCCCCCATGGATACAGGCGTCAAACCTGCATGCACTGCCTTATCTTCATTTCTTCCGGAATGAGATCCCATATATCCCAAAGCTTTACGATATTCTTCAGAAAAGAAAGAGACTGTAAAAGTATCATGATTCATTAAAAACTCACTGGTATATCTTGCAGGATGCACATAGACTGTAACTGTATCCTTATTCCATATAGTCCCAAGACCCCCCATCCCACTGTACAGCCATCATAACTTTCCAATGTACCTGATGTCACCAATGCCCACTGGTTTTTAAACATGTCAAATATCGGATATTCTTTAAGCATATTGTTTTCTCCTTTTTGAAGTACTATACAAAAGAGAAACATATAAAGATAATGAAATGCTCAAGAATAAGATACCCTTCCTCACATCACCTCTTTAACACATCCCACTCTTACAAAAACATTACGATATTTACCCGCATTGCTCTCAGTACCAATACCCCTTGTATTCATGGAATATATTTTATTTTTTACGCATACTCGACTGTAAAATACAGCACCTTTTAAAGAAATGAGGCATGCAGTGACCAACACACTCTGCTTTTACAGGTAATTCTCTTTCTAAGAGTATATAATAGAGACACTTCTTGGAGGTTTTTTATGCAATTTCAATTACATGATATAGTACATGGATTTCAAATCACCCATATTTATCCCTTACAGGACTGGAACGGTACACTGTACCAGATGAAACATCTTCATTCCGGTGCAGAGTTATGTTATTTTGACAGAAAAGATGACAACAAGACTTTTGCTATCTCTTTTAAGACATTACCTGAAAATGATACAGGTGTCTTCCATATTCTTGAACATTCTGTATTAAACGGATCAGATAAATACCCTGTCAAGGAACCATTTGTAGAACTGTTAAAAAGTTCCATGCAGACATTTTTAAATGCCATGACCTATTCCGATAAGACAGTCTATCCTGTTTCCAGTAAATCCGAAAAGGATTTCAGAAATCTGGCTTCCATTTATCTGGACGCTGTATTCCATCCTGCTATTTACAATACACCGAATATCTTCTATCAGGAAGGATGGCACTATGAAGTGGAGGATGAGACTTCAGACCCTTCCTATAACGGTGTGGTATTCAATGAAATGAAAGGTGCTTTTTCCAGTGTGGACACCTTGTTGATCAATTCCATCTGCAGACAGACTTTAAAAGATACCTGTTATGCATACGTGTCAGGCGGAGACCCATCACATATTACAGATCTTACGTATGAGCAGTTTATTGAAACACATAAGAAGTTCTATCACCCTTCCAATGCACGTATCTGGCTGGAAGGTACACTGGATGTGGAATGGATGATGAAATATCTGGATTCAGAATATCTTTCTCATTATGAAGATACACATACTTCCTTCACAATTCCATTACAGGAAAAACTACCTGCAAATACTGTAGAAATCCCTTATGAAATCTCTTTGGATCAGCCTGAGGAAAAACAATGTCATATCTGCTATTCCAATGTAGTATCTACCTATAAAGATGTAGAATTGAATCTTGCCATGGGGATTTTATCCAATGCATTAACCACCTCCACTGCTTCTGCTTTAACAAAGCCATTTATTGAAGCTGGTCTTGCGCAGGATGTGGAGTTTGATTTACTGGATGGTATCCAGCAGCCAGTAGGTGTGATTACTTTCAGAAACACAGAAAAAGATGCAGAAAAAGATATTCGTGCTTTACTGCATACCACTGTAGAAAATCTGGTTCATGGAGGGCTTGATCATGAGGCATTACTTGCAGCCATCAACCAGAGTGACTTTGCCTACAGAGAATCTCATGAACCTACAGGCATCTATCATGTGGAAGATGCTTTATCCTGCTGGTTATACCAGGAAGACCCTACACCATACCTGTCTCTTTCCACAGTCTTTGATGATTTAAGAAAGAAAGTTGAAGAAGGCTGGTTTGAAACTGTACTGGCTGATTTTTTACTGGATGAAGAACATCTGCAGACAACCATTGCAGTTCCAGACAAAACTCTTGCCCAGAAACAGGAAGAAAAAGAAAAAGAAAAACTGCATGATATTCGTTCCAGATGGAAAGATGTTTCTGTATATACTCAGCTATGCAAAGACTTAAAGACATGGCAGACTGCTCCAAATACTCCAAAACAGTTAGCCACTTTACCAAAACTGGATAAAGAGGACATTCCACCATTAAAAGACCCTCATCTTCCTGTACCTCATGAAGAAAATGGCGTACCAGTCTTAACCTATACATTGGATACCAACGGTATTGCTTATACCAACTACTACTTTAATATCTCTGGCATTCAGACAGATCTTTTACCTGCCTTTTCCTTTTTTACAAGCATACTGGCAGATATTCCTACCCAACAGCATGATTTAGTCTCTCTGCATGCGGCTATACAAAGAGATATTGGTAATCTAGGTATTTCCGTTATGTCTTACAGTCCTGTATTTGAAAGCAGTAAGACCACTCCAATGATTGCTGTACGTACAAGTACCTTACCGCAGAATATGGAAAAAACCCATACCCTTGTCATGGAGATCCTTCAGCAATCCCTTTTCACATCAGAAACTATTTATCCATTATTAAAGCAGAAAACAGAACAGTTAAAACAGCTGGTAAATAACTATGGACATCTGATTGCCTCTGTACGTGCAAAGAGTCATTGCAGTGCTGATGGTGTCTTTGCGGAATATACCGCTGGCTATTCCTTCTATCAGTATCTGCTGGATTTTGAAAAGCATTATGAAGAAAGAATAGAAGAGTTTATCGAATTATGTCATCTGTTTGCGGATAACATCTTTGTAAAATCCCGTCTTACAGTAACCCATACACTGCATTCTAAAGACCTGATTGCCTCTTTCCTGAAGGATATACCTTCAGGAGAAGGGTATTGCACAGCATGTATGCACTATCCTTTTGTCAAAGGTCAGAAAGAAGCTATTGTCATTCCTGGTGGAGTAGGATACAGCGCCTTCACCATTCCAACAGACAGGAAGGATATCAGTTTTGATTTATTCTGCCATATCATGAGTTATGACTGGTTGTGGAATGAAGTAAGAGTTAAAGGAGGTGCTTATGGTACAGGCATGAGAGGTAATTCTTCAGGTTGTATCACTGCCTATACGTATAGAGATCCTTCTGCATCAAACCTCTTACATGCTCTGGAAAAGATTACTGACTATGCAGATTCTCTGGATGGTTCCTTCCCGTTAACACAATATTTAATTGGCGCCGTCGGGGCAAGTCTTCCATTACTGTCTGTCAGTTCCAGAATCAATCTCTATGATGCCAAGTACTTCTCTCATATCCCGTTTGAACTTTCCGTACAGTTCAGACAAAGGCTGATAGATACCACCTTACAGGATATAGAGACTGAAGCAGAAATTCTTAAAGCTGCTTTAGCTAACAGTTACCAGTGTATAGTTGGTCCTCAGGATATGGTGGATACACTGGATGGATTTACTGTACTGAAATAAAGGAGTGCCTATGTTAAAAGATACATACAATCTTGATATTTCCCTGCAGGATCTTGCGGATATTCATCCTTCAGCCTATATACTGCTAGACACGCGAGATGCCATCTCTCATGAATATGGATGTATTCCAAACTCCCTGTCCATGCCGGATATCTACCTGCAGGCAAAAGAAAAAACACTGGATGCTTCTAAAAGCTATGTACTGTATTGCATGCATGGAAGAGATTCCTTCTTCTTAGCAGAAAAACTACAGGAACTTGGTTACGATGCCATTTCTCTAGAAGGAGGATATGCGTCCTATTTAAGAAGTACTCTGAGTACTCTTGATGAAGAAAAAAAATACAATGTGGAACGAAGTATCATCAAGACCTACAGAAAACAGTTATTATCCCCTTTCTTAAAAGCACTGGACAGATATCAGCTGATTCAGGAAGGAGATAAGATTGCCGTCTGTATCTCTGGTGGTAAAGATTCCATGTTGATGGCAAAACTGTTTCAGGAAGTCCTGAAGTTTTCCAAAGTGCATTTTGAAGTTGTCTTTCTATGTATGGATCCGGGCTATTCAGAATTAAACAGACTGGTGATTGAAGAAAATGCCAAAGCACTTGGTGTTCCGTTAACCATCTTTGAATCCACCATCTTTGATGCAGTCTACAATGTCAAAGGCAGCCCATGTTATCTATGTGCACGTATGAGAAGAGGTCATTTATATGATCAGGCCAAGAAGCTAGGATGTAATAAGATAGCTCTGGGGCATCATTATGATGATGTCATTGAAACCATCTTGATGGGTATGTTATACGGTGCACAGATTCAGTCCATGATGCCTAAATTAAAAAGTAAAAATTTTGATGGTATGGAACTGATACGCCCTATGTATCTCATTCGTGAAAAAGACATTCTGAAATGGAGAGATATGAACAATCTGCATTTCATACAATGTGCCTGTCACTTTACAGACACCTGTTCTTCCTGCAGAGAAGACGGCACCAGTGCAAGTAAACGGATGGAAACCAAACAGCTCATTGCGCAATTAAAAAAGACAAACCCCTACGTCGAACAGAATATCTTCAAGTCCGTGGAGAATGTCCAGTTAGATACGATTATTTCCTATAAACAGCATAATGTCAGACATAGTTTTCTGGATACGTACGATGACGATCTAGAAGAACATGGTTAATCCGACACATTTCTTAATATCATCTTTAAAGGCCAATACGTTGGTCTTTTCTTTTACATACAGCTTCATACCGTCAATTTCCTGTATCTGTCCCTGTCCTTTGACATAAGAGTCAAACAGAGAACAGACATAGTCAAAACCCGTACTTCTCTGCTCATCATTCAAGTCTGTATAGAGTGCTTCCGTTTCACCAGCCACAATCAGTCTTGCATGTACTACCTGTAAGACATCATGCTGGAAGTGCAGTGAGACAACCCAGTCATTTTTTAACATATGTGCAGGTCTTTTCAAAGTAATATTGCCATCAGTATCATTCAATATTTCAGCACCAAGGAAAGACTTCTTGAAATCTGTATATGTAAGTCCTTTTTCCAGCAGGAACTTCTGATTGACATTCATCTTACCATAGGCAAAGTTAATACCAATCTGTAACAGTTCCCCATCCTCACTTCTTGGAAAAACAGTACGGATTGCTCCTTTCCATTCCTCAATAAATTCCACAGGTTCTCCGATAAAGTAAAATCTGTCCGGATGTTCTCTGTCACAAAGAATCTGTATTTCCTTATCATTCAGTTTTCCTGTATACTGCATAGATGCACTTTGTGTCATGGATTTATAGAAACCTGATGGATCCTTTACCATCTCTTCCTCTTCTGCCTTTTTACCATCGATTTCCAAAGATACAAAAGAAGGCTGTTCACATTGCAATAACACAACAATTCCCTGGACAAATGTAGTGTACTGTGCAAAAAAAACATCCTGAATATAATATTTTAATGTATCGTTATATCTGACTTTGTTTGTGATTTCCATACCATTCCATTCCTTTCACTACTATAAACGCAGAAAGTATTCCTATACATGCCCCGAAGAAGATATCTGTAGGATAATGCACATACAGATACATTCTGCTGAAAGCTATCAGCACTCCTGCTATTGCCATAGGTATCCACCATCGGTTGTTCATAAAATACAATGCAAAGATCATTGTAAAGGCAGCAGATGTATGACCACTTGGAAAAGACCAGTCTTCAGGCTCTTCTATCAATAACTGTATCAGTGTATTGGCTGTATAGGGACGAGGTCTTGCTATAGTAGGTTTCAAGATAATGGACACAATTGTATATTCCAGTATCAGTGCCAGTGTCAGTACCACACCAATTTTCCTTGTCTTTTTAAAACACAGTAAGACAACAGCCAGTACAATATACAGTACGCCATTGCCCATATGCGATATCACAGGCATCAGCCAGTCCAGAAAAGGATTACGTAATGTCTGAATGAGATTTAATATATCTAGTTCCATGTATGTTTACCTCAATGAGTATTATCATACCATATTTACAGAGAAGTTATCTCTATACCTATGGCAGCCATATCACTTTCTCGAAACAGTATCTGATAAATATACATATCTCCTGCTTCTTTGTACCCTCTTTCATGCATTTCCTCAAGAATCTGCTGTATTTCTGTATGTCCCATTTTACGTGCATTGGGAATACATCTTAAGACACGATAGAACATGTGAGGGGCTATACGTGTATCGATTTGCGAAGAATCTTCAGGTACACCCGGTACTATCACACCTACATCTTCCGGTAATACTGCACTATAGAGATGTTTCAAAGCCACACGGTAAACTGCTCTTCCTACCCCTTCATTGACATAATGGGCACAAAGCGCATCATTTCCTTTATGTAATGCCATATAACACATCTCCTCACGATACCCTGTTTCCCATAACTGTCCTTGTTCATACGCAGCTGCTAGTTTTTGAAGATCTTGAGCATTTCTGTATTTAGCAAAAGCAAATTCCACTTACTGCTTCTTTAGGTGATGCCAATACTACATATTATGTATTTGAATGTTGCGGATATTCCTATGGAACAGTTGGTTCTTTAGATGTTGATGTAAACATGAATGTACTGAAAGAAGACGGTACACCTATTGCCAACCTGTTTGCAGTTGGTCAGGATAGTGAAGGTGTTGCTAACAAAGACGGTAAAGCATACTCCCCATGGGGTGGACAGGCCCAGTCCTGGACATTTGTGTCCGGTAAGATTGCCGGTGAAACAAGTGCTAAACTGGCGAAGTAAACTTAAAAGATTTCTGCAGAAAATGCAGGAATCTTTTTTTTGTGCTTATTCCCATCTCTAGTATAATAAGGGCATGTTATTAAAAATCAATCAAATCAAGTGTCCAATAGATAAGACACTGTCTAAAGAAGATATTGCCAGAAAACTGCATGCTCCATTGCAGGATATTCTTTCCTATGACATAGAAAAAGAATCCCTGGATGCCCGTGGAGATACCCTCATCAATTCTTACACAGTACTTGCCGAAATCAGAAATCCTGAAAAGTACTTAAAAAGAAAAGACGTACAGCAAGGGAAAAAAGAAAGATATGTTTCCCCTGCCCCTGTACAAACAGACAACAGACCTGTTATTGCAGGATTTGGTCCAAGTGGTATGTTTGCAGCATTATTACTTTGTGAATGCGGATGTAAACCAATTATTTTAGAACGAGGAAAATGTGTGGAAGAAAGAGAAAAAGATATAGAGAATTTCTTTAAGCACGGTATTCTTCTGGAAGAAAGTAATATCCAATATGGTGAAGGAGGTGCCGGCACCTTCTCTGATGGAAAACTGACAACACGCATGAAAGATATACGTGTTAAAAAAGTACTGGAAGAGTTTATAGAAGCAGGTGGTGATCCTGCTATCTACTACCAGCATCGTCCTCATATCGGCACAGATATTCTACGTATTCTTGTAGAAAACATACGTAAAAAGATTATTTCTCTTGGAGGAGAAATACGATTCGAAACACGTCTAGAATCCATTGAAATCCATAATGGCAAAGTACAGGGTGTCATCACCAATACGGGTAAGATTGCCTGTGATCATGTTATCTTATGTTGCGGACACAGTGCCTCAGACACCTATGCCACATTATTCCATCAGGGAATTACCATGATACAGAAAGACTTTGCGGCAGGTGTACGTGTAGAGCATCCCCAGACTTTAATCAATGAAAATCAGTATGGAAGATATGCAAAACACCCTGCTTTATCCGCTGCAAGTTATTCTTTAACTCACAGAAGTTCTAATGGAAGAGGTGTGTATTCTTTCTGTATGTGTCCAGGTGGTGTCGTTATTCCCTCTTCCACACAGCAGAAATCTTTAGCAGTTAACGGCATGTCCTACAGCAAACGTGACGGTAAAAATGCCAACAGTGCCATTCTCGTACAGATTCCTGTTAAAGATTTTGATCATGGGCATCCTTTAGACGGCTTCAAATTCCAGAAGCAGTTAGAACAGCAGGCATATTTAGATCTATTTGAAGCTCCTGCAGAAAACATTCAGGAGTATGTAGACCATAAAGTACCATCTGCTTTACGCATTCCTTCTTCCTATCCAAGAAATACACAACTTACAGATATGCATACTTTATTCTCAAGTGATGTGAATATTGCCCTGGAAGATGGTTTTAAAAACTTTGACCGTAAAATACCAGGCTTTTTATCCAAAGGTATCATGGTAGGTATGGAATCCAGATCCTCCTCCCCTATCCGTATTACAAGAGAAGAAGATGGTCAAAGCATCTCCTGTAAAGGAATCTATCCATGTGGAGAAGGGGCAGGGTATGCCGGTGGTATTGTCAGCAGTGCTGTAGATGGTATCAGACAGGCAGAAAACGTACTGGCACATATCAGAGAAACAGAAAAATAGTAAACTATACAAGATAAGGGCTGTACCATACGGATACAGCTTTTATTTTTATAATTTGCGCAAAAAGACATCACCATTCATAACAAAAACAAGCTGATATCTGCCAGCCTGATTTTATACATTAGGATCCACAACTTTCTGAATAGTAAATGTTCCCTCATCATAGGTCAGGTGCACAATACCACAATTGTTCAAAAAATCTTTTGTAATACACAAAGTAGTCATAAATCTTCGTATTGCCATTCCATGAAACACTATCAGAATAGTATCTCCGGTTTCTTTTTCCGCTATAGACAGTCTTTCCTGAGAAATACGTTGTGTAAAAGCATCTAACCTTTCTCCACCAAATGGAATAAAGAAATCTCCATAAGGATAGTCAGGATTGGTACTGATGTGCGTAGCTTCCTTTGTGCCAAGTAAGATTTCTTTTCATCCTTTGCGTCTTGTATAAGTCATACCTCCTGTCACAATCTCTGCAGTATCACAAGCTCTTTCTGTAGTAGAAGAATACACTGCATCAAAATAGATTCCATGTGTTTCAAACCATTTTTTTGCATTCTTAGCCTGTGCTATGCCTGTTTGGGTTAATGGGGAATCGCATTGCCCCTGAGTTAATTCCATTGTATTCAACAGTGTTTCACCATGTCTCATCAGATATATTGTTTTCATACCTGCAATTTCCTGACAAAAGAAAATACTCTATCCACAAAAGATAAAGTATTTTCAGATTTGTATTACTTTAACACACTTTTTATATTTCTTTACACTGTACCCCTTCTGTATCTAAAGGTACTGCATAGAACTTCCAGGAAGGAAACTTTGTCTGAAATACAGATATATCACAGTCTGTATTTGAAATTCCAAGAATAGTTGAACCAGATCCACTGATGAGTACACATCCTTGTGTCTGTTGTTTAAAAGCTTTTTCAAAGATATCAAAACCATGAATTAATGGCTTTCTGTATGGTTCATGAATAGTATCTTTTTCCGCTAACACTATCTTATCCATCTCTCCGGTTTCCATACCTTTACTTACTGCAAGTACACAGGCAATGTTGTTCACAACATCTTGTCTTGCATAAGAAGACGGCAATAGTTCTCTTGCCTTTTCAGTGCTGACTTCAAAGTCAGGTACAGCTAATGTAAAATGTATGTCCTTATGTACCTGTAAAGGTAATGTATGATACT
>CAKVLT010000052.1 GCA_934757945.1 uncultured Bulleidia sp.
TTTTTAAATTGTCGATATTAAGTTAATTCATCCACTTCAATCACTGCAACATCTGCCTGAACATGATAGGAAAGATCACTGTTTGCTGCAAGCAGGGAGGCAATACCTACATTAAGATTATCTCCTCTTTTATTATTAATTACCTTCATTCCTTCCTGCCTTAAAGATTCTGCAATCAGGTTCTGGGTAGTTGTTTTTCCATTAGTACCTGTCACAAGAATGACATGTTCTGGCATTTTAAATCTGGAGATAAAATCTTTATCCATCTTTATGCCAAGAGTCCCAGGAAAAGAACCGCCTCTGCCTATCTTTTTTAACAGCCAGGAAGCACTTTTTACAATACTTAACTGAATATCCATAGAAGTACCTTTATTTTAATACAGGCTTATAAAAAGCTCTGTTTTCCAGTGCAAACAGCTTGGAAGTATATCCACCAGGTTTAACAGGTTCCAAAGCCTGCTTTAATGTATTGAGTCTTGCGTCCATGTTATCTACAAGAGATAATACTTCGGCTTCCTGAATCAATGGTAATACAGGAGAGCCAAACTCATAATGACCATGATGAGAAAGAATCATATGATGCAGTAAAATTGCTTCCTCTGTTCCTTCTAAACCAAGAGATTCAGCCACTTCTGTTAACATACCATTAGCAATACTGATATGGCCTTCCAGCTTTCCTTCAAGAGTATATTCTGTGGTGACAGGTCCGCTCATTTCCACTGTTTTACCCACATCATGTATCAATGCTCCGGCCACCAGAAGATCTCTGTTGAGCTGAGGATACTGCTTGCAGATCATCCAGCATAATTTAGCCATTCCCAGAGAATGTTCAGATAATCCTCCAAGAAAATTATGATGAATTTTACTTGCAGCAGGATAAGAATAATATTTATCTCCCACCTTCTGTAACAATGCCACAGTCAGCTTTTTAATTTTTTCATTTTCAATTGTATCAATAAAAAACTGCACTCTGCTTTCTCTTTCTTCAAGATCAATGGAACTTCTTGCCACAAATTGTGTCAGATCCACGGAACTTTGATCCACAGATTCCACTTTATTCACACGTAACTGTAAGACACCTTTATAATCCAGACTGTCTCCTGTTACCTGTATAACTTTACCAGTCTGACATACCTCCACATCATGCGGTTTTACATCCCAGAACTTTGCTTCAATAGAAGCAGAACTGTCGGCCAGTGTCATAGAAAGGTATGGTGCTCCTTTATTGGTAGTACCATTTTTCACATCCTTTATCAATAAAGGTAAAACATATGTTGTATTTGGTGTAAAATCTTTAATCAGCATCTTTTTTCAACCCCATTTCATCTATGACCGCATAAATATCTTCACTCTTATATCCCTGAGATAAACTGTATCTGAAAATATGATTTCTCAGATCCGCACCGGAATATCTTTTAGAATATCTTTGCTTGGCTTTATACACACATCTTTTCAGATTGTCGATTTCATTCGCATCCGCATTTGAAAAATCCATTGTCTGCAAGACCTGTTGTATATCTTCAGCAGAATATCCCTGCTGTACAAGTTTATTCTGCAAAGTATATTTTGTTTTTTTTACAGAATCGTTTTTACAGGAATTTAATACTTTTTGAGCATATTGCTTTGCATTCTCCAGAAAATCATTGTCTTCTTCACTCAGTTCTTTTTCAATCATCTCTACAGGTATACCTTTTTTCATCAGACTTCTGATAATACGATTTGGTCCCTGTAAAGATGCCGCAAGAGAATGTATTGCTGCTTTACAGTATCTTTCATCCTGAATGTATCCAAGAGACTCCAGTTTTTCAATAATCTTATTGATAGTTTCAATGGAACATGTAGTTTCTCTTGTCAGATAATCATACATTTCTTTACGCGTTCTGTCTTTTGCAGCAAGTTTTCTAAGGCATCCCTGATAAGCCTGTACCCCTGCTTCTTTTTCTCGGAGCGTATCCACCATCTCCTGAGTAATGGTTCCACCGTTTCTTAAGCCAAGTGAAGCATAATCATCCAGTGTAACCTGAAGACGTTCTTCATCTTTATTCTCTTTCAGAAGATATAACTGTACATAGGAATCTTTTACCTGAATATCATCTATAACAATACCGTGATGATACTGTTCCAGAGCTTTCTCATAGACATCCAGAACTTCTTTGGCAAATTCTTCCGCATTGTATTTAGATACCACATGACAGGCATTCTCAGACATAGTCTGTCTTTGTTCTTCACTCATAGATAAGAACTTTTTAAACTGTTCGATAAACTCTTCATTTGTTTCATAATACCAGCCTGTTTCATCAGGATAAATCAAATTTTCCAGAACCTCATCTTTTCTTGCAAATAAAGGTAATCCACTTGCTAGAGCTTCAATAAAAGTCATACCTTGTGTTTCTGTAACCGAAGCAGAAATAAAAGCATCTGCCGCCCGATAATACATAGGAACCTGTTCTTTAGGCACAGGTCCTGAAAAAGAAATTATATCCTCTAATCCCTCTTCTTTTACAAGAGCTTGCAGTTTATTCAAATCCGGCCCGCCACCTACAAGAAGCAGTTTACAGTTTTCGCCTGCAACTTTTGCAGCTTTTACAGCACGAATCACTATATCTACGGATTTTTCCTCTGCAAGTCTGCCAAGAGATATCAGAACAGTATCCTTCATGGTAAATCCGTATTTTTCTCTTATCTGTCTGACTTCTTTGTCATTCTTTAAAGAAGGAGAGAACATCTCCAGTTCCAGACCTGTAGGGATTACATTAATATCCTTACGAATGTTATACCTTTCCAGCATCATCTTTGTCTTTTCACTTGGTGCGATAACTCGAACACTGCTGTTACCATACAATCTTGATAGTTTGGCAACAATCTTTTTTACGTATTCATCTACTTTCCTGGAGTTTACAAAATTGACGTAATGTGTGTAATCTTCGTAAGTAGTATGATATGTGGAAACTAATGGAATATTTAACTGCGATGAACAGATATGCGCAAAAATACCTACACCAAATTCAGTCTGATCGTGAATAATATCCAGATGTAATTTTTCTATTTCGTGTAAAGCTTTAAAATGAAAAGGACTTGTCATGACATAGCCATACAGGAATTTTAATTCCGTACCCTTGAAACGCAAGACTTTTCCATCTTCTTCCCAATGAGTATCTACCTTTCCTTCAGAATTTGTAGTTATGACATAAACTTCATGACCAAGTTTTTCAAGTTCATTTTTTAATATATATGTGCTATTGGCAACACCATTGATTTCAGGTGGATATGTATCTGAGAACAACCCAATCTTCATATCATCCCTCCTTAATTTCTTTAAGACTTTCGTTATTTATTTTATCATTACTTACCATATCTTGGATAGGCATACTTTGAATCGTATCTGCGATAGGTTCAGGACACGTCCTTCCATACATAAACATCAGTGCTCCCACAATTGTCTGAAAATAAAAGGTAAACAGTCTCCAGATCAGCATGATACTTCTGGCCTGCACACTGGTGAATAAAGTTGAAAACATCAGAATGAATGTAGCTTCAGTTCCACCACTGGATCCAGGAGAAGGCACAAACGCATTAATCATAGACACAAAACTGCATAATGCCAGCATATTAAACCATAAATCCGGTGTCATTTTTAATCCAAGAGATACTGCAGCAAGAGATGGAACACTGTAATAAATCAATAATCGCAAAACAATACTGATACCAACGATAATAATCATCTTTTTGTTATGCTGTAAAACGACTACTTCTCTGTCAAACTTAGTCAGCTGATCATCAATCATTTTCTTGGTCTGTTCCTTATCTTTGATGAAATGAAGTTTGGCACCAATAGAAATACCTGTAGTCGTTAACCATCTGTAAAACCATGGAAATTTTACCAGAGCAATCAAAAATAAAATCACTGCACTGTTAACAAAAAAACCAATAATAACAACAAAGAATAACTGTGAATATTGAGTATAAAAATACATAAACTTGAAGATAAGTAAAAACAGTACAAAGATAGCCATGACTGTCTGATATATTATAAAATCCAGCCATAATACACCTATGGCATTTGGTACAGCTACTCCCTGTTTTCGGAAGATAAACAGCTGTACAAACTGCCCTCCGGAAGCACCAGGAGTAATATTATTAAAAAGTGCAGCTGTATAGCTGTTAATAAATCCCTGAAAATGTGTATATCGAGGAGTAGAAATATTACATTGCAGCTTCAGTCCATAGGCATGAATCCATCTTTCAAGCAACATGAAAAGTGCAATGCAAACAAGTACAAGCTTATTTGCATGTACCAGCATATGTATTACCTGATCTCCATTATCTTTTAATGTCAGCCACAGAACCAATCCTGTCAAAGCTCCAATAAGCACTATATTAAATACAGGATTCCTGAACAGCTTTTTTAGTTTAGTTTTCATAAATTATCTGTATCGTTTCCCTGTAATACAGCCTCATAAACATTTTTCAGTTGTCTTCCAATGTTCTCAATATTTCTTTCTTTAGCCACCTGATATCCCTGTTCAGTAAGATCAGGGAGATCTTTCTCCACAATTCCTTTTAACAAAGAAACAAATTCCTCATTTGTACTTCCCATATAAGTATTTACACCATGGTGTAACCACGGAGAATAGGCGCCGATGTCTCTCAGCAACATAGGGCATCGTGATGCTAATGCTTCCAGAACCACAATACCTTCTGTTTCTTCATAACTTGGGAAGAAAAAACAGCTAGCATCAGAATAGGCACCCTCAATAATCGGTCCTTTTACATATCCTGGAAAATAGACATTATATGGTGCTTCATGAATTGCATCCAAAATATCTTTAGTCACTACAAGATGATTTATATCACCAAACCAGATAAATTTGTACTGAGGTAATTGTCTGGCAACTTCAATAAAATCAAGAAGTCCTTTACGCTTAAACAGCAGACCAACGCCAATAACTACTTTATCTCCTTCTTTCAATGAAAAATACTTTCTGAAGGCTTTTACTTTCTCTTCATCATAGGCATATTTTTCCAACATGACACCATTGGAAATAGCATGGATTGGCTGTTTCAGACCGTACCCTTTCAAAAGTTTTTTGGAGTATGGAGTAGGTGTGATAATAGAATCCGCTTTAGCATATAAAGATACAAGCCTGGAATTATAAAAAGGAGCAATCGCATTGGAAAAAATAAAACTGTTCTGAAAATCTTCCTTTGTAGAATGCGCGTGATATATCACTTTTTTCCCTTTTTCTCTTGCACTTTTAATTACGGCTTCACTGGAACCTGTATACGTATTGATATGCAGAATATCATACTCCTCATCCCAAGGATCCGTAGTATATGTAATACCCTGTGAAGTAAGAGCTCTTTTCTGATGTTCAAAAGCTCTGCCAACTCCGGAAATCTTTATAAAATCTTCGTTTTCAAAATAAAGAAGAATCTTCATGTAATCACCCGTATCAATTATATTACAAATAGAAAAAAGACGAAAGGTTTCCCTTTCGTCTTAAGATTTGATCTTATTGATCGTTAGCTTTCTTAACAAGCTTTGTATAACGTCTCTGAGCGTCAGCCTTTGTCTTAGCAAATGCTGCTTCAGCTACTTCAGCACCCTTTAACTTAGGCAGGTTGAAGTAACGAGCTTCGTTCATTAAGAAGTCATGGAACTTATCCCAGTTAGGTTCTTTAGAATCGATTGTTAATGGCTTTTCAAGTCTTGGATCATAACGATACAGAGTTACATAACCACATTCAACAGCATTCTTCTGAACACGTGGAGCATTTACAAGTCCACCCTTGATACCCTGTTCTGCACATGGGCAGTAAGCGATAATCAGAGATGGTCCTTCATAAGATTCAGCTTCCTTGAATGCTCTGATAGTCTGAGCCTGGTTAGCACCCATAGATACAGATGCTACATAGCAATGACCATATTCCATAACAATCTGGCCAAGATCCTTCTTGGACATTGCCTTACCACCAGCTGCAAACTTAGCGATAGAAGCACGCTGAGAAGACTTAGAAGACTGTCCACCAGTGTTGGAATATACTTCAGTATCCAATACAAGAACGTTAACGTTCAGGTTGTTAGCCATAACGTGGTCTAATCCACCGTAACCGATATCGTAAGACCATCCGTCACCACCGATGATCCATACAGACTTGGAAACAAGATCTCTCTTCATTTCAAGTAATGTCTTAACATCAGCATTTGCACTGGATTCTACATTCTTAACTAAAGAATCAACAACAGCTCTCTGCTTATCACGATCGTCACCAGCAGCGATGTATGTCTTGAAGTCTTCAGCTAATGCAGGTTCAACTTTATCCATGTTGTCTTCCATGATCTTTAAGATCTTAGCAGACTTGTAGGACTGAGATACTGCCATACCAAATCCATATTCAGCGTTATCTTCGAATAAGGAGTTAGCCCATGCAACACCGTTACCGTCTTTATCAACAACGAATGGTGTACTTGGAGTAGCAGAGCAGTAAATCATAGAACATCCTGTTGCGTTTGCAACAAGCATATCTTTACCGAATAACTGAGAAGCTAATCTGTAGTATGGAGCTTCACCACATCCTGGGCAGCATCCAGATACTTCAAAGTATGGCATCATCAAAGATACACCAGCAACTGTAGCTGGGTTGCCATATTCAGGCTTGTATTCTGTTCCCTTGTAGAGGTAATCAGCAAGAGGTTCAGCACCCTGTGCATCAACGATATCTACTGCGGATAATGCCTTAGTTGGACATACGTTCAAGCAGACACCACAACCTACACAGTTCATAGGAGACAGCTGAATTCTGTAAACAAGACCAGCTTCCTTAGCTCCCTTATAAACAGGTGTTGGTTCTTTAACAGCCCATTCAACACCACATTCTTTAGCAACTGCTTCACCCTGAGCAGCTTCTTCAGGTGTTAATAAGAATGGACGGATTGTAGCATGTGGACATGCAAATGCACACTGACCACATTCTACACACTTGCTTGCATCCCAGCTTGGAACTGTAGCAGCAATATTTCTCTTTTCTTTAAATGCAACGTTTTCAGGAATAGAACCATCAATAACATCAGCTTTCATGAAGTCAGATACTTTCATATCTTCTCCACCTAAAGAGTTAATAACCTGAACGTTTGTATCAAAGTGATCGTCACCTGTTAATTCGAACAGCTGAGCCTTAACAGGCAGGTTGCTCCATTCAGGTTTAACAGTTACTTCAACAAGTCCTTCAGAACCCTTATCGATAGCTGCACAGTTGTTGTTAACAACATCTTCACCCTTACGAGCATATGTCTTCTTAGCAGAATCCTTCATCAGTTCAACTGCCTTGGAATATGGCATGATCTGTTCATTCAGCTTGAAGAATGCACTCTGCAGGATTGTGTTTGTATGACGACCCATGTGAGTTTCAGCAGCTAACTTGTTAGCATTGATGATATAGAACTTAGCATGATGATCAGCTAATCCCTTTAACATTCTGTTTGGAAGTCTGTTTTCAACCTCTTCTGCAGACATTGTTGTATTCAGTAAGAATGTTCCGCCATCTTTCAGATCACGTACCATATCAAACTTAAATGCATAGGATTCAAGAGAGCAGGAAATGAAATCTGCCTTATCGATATAGTATGGGGAATGAATTGGGCTCTTGCCAAATCTTAAGTGAGATCTTGTAACACCGCCGGCTTTCTTGGAGTCATATGCGAAATATGCCTGAGAATACAGGTCAGTGTTGTTACCGATGATCTTAACTGTAGACTTGTTGGCACCGACTGTACCATCAGATCCAAGACCATAGAATAAGCAGGAAGTGTAATCAGCATCTACATGAATATCTACTGGTTCCAGAGATAAATGAGTTACATCATCTGTAATACCAATTGTGAACTCTTCTTTTGGTTCATCCTTCTTGAGTTCTTCAAATACACCGTTAATGTCAGATGGGTTAGTATCCTTGGAAGACAGACCATAACGACCACCAACAATAACAAGATCCTTATGCTTACGTAATGCATAGCAAACATCTAAGAATAATGGTTCACGTGTACCAACTTCCTTAGCACGGTCAAGAACAGCAATCTTCTTAACTGTAGCTGGTAATACATCTTCCAGATATTTCTGAGAGAATGGACGATACAGATAAACCTTGATTAAACCAACTTTTTCGCCACGTTTAATAAGTGTGTTGATTGTTTCTGTGATTGTATCTGTTACAGAACCCATAGCTACGATAACTCTTTCAGCATCTGGAGCACCGACATATGTAAATGGTGCATAGTTACGTCCTGTGTGTTCACTTACAGCCTTCATGTACTTAGCAGCGATTTCAGTCACCTTAGCATAGTGTTCATTCTGTGCTTCAGCAGCCTGGAAGTAGATATCATCGTTCTGAGATCCACCACGTGTTACTGCATTTCCATGTGGGTTTAATGCATGTTTACGGAAAGCTTCCAGCTTTTCAACTGGTAATAAGCTCTTTAAGAAATCGTAATCCATAACTTCGATCTTGTCGATTTCGTGAGATGTACGGAAACCATCGAAGAAATGCATTACAGGAACGGAACCATCAATAGCAATTAAATGTGCTACACCAGCCATATCCATACAGTCCTGTACGGAATGAGAACACATCATAACCATGCCTGTCTGACGGCATGCATATACGTCCTGATGATCACCAAAGATAGAAAGTGTATGTGTAGCTAAAGATCTGGCTGCTACGTGTAATACACCTGGTAGCATTTCACCCTTTAACTTGTAAAGGTTTGGAATCATTAATAATAATCCCTGAGATGCTGTAAATGTTGTAGCTAATGAACCTGCCTGAAGAGCACCATGGACTGCACCAGCTGCGCCTCCTTCAGATTGCATTTCAACCACTTTTACTTTATCTCCGAAAATGTTTTTGCGACCAGCGGTTGCCCAGTCGTCTACGTGTTCGGCCATCGGAGATGATGGTGTGATAGGATAGATGCCAGCAACTTCTGTAAATGCATAAGCACTATGCGCAGTAGCTGTGTTACCATCCATCGCTTCGAAAACCTTTTTGTTTTCTGTACTCATAAGTCCTCCTAAAAAGTCACATATAGTATACAACGATTTGTAATCGTTTTCCATATGTTAAAGGTCTATCAAGTTTATATTTTTAAACTCTGTTTTCTGCCTGCAGTAAATAACGCCCATTTCATCGAACTATTTACAAGTCACTGCAAGTATCATCAAAATATTACTTTATAAAGCAAAAATATTTAAAAAAAAGATGATTACTTTCTCAAACAGTAATCACCTTTTCTTCACTAGATATTGTCTTTTTTATCCTGTGCTTCTCGGATTTTCGGAAGAATCAGGCCTAATAGAATCAACGCAACCGGTGTAAT
This sequence comes from uncultured Bulleidia sp., assembly GCA_934757945.1. Lineage (GTDB taxonomy): Bacteria > Bacillota_I > Bacilli_A > Erysipelotrichales > Erysipelotrichaceae > Bulleidia. The sequence continues at coordinate 9,374 of CAKVLT010000052.1, forward strand.
AACATTCAACATCATTGTTGCAGGATCTGAAGAATACATACCTGTAATACAGCAGAACAATGTAACAAAGAAACACCAGCCCCCAAAGAAGATACCCAAAGTCTTACCTTTGACAAAGTGGTAATCCTGATGGAAAGTATCTCCCGCTTTTTTCAGCATAATGTAGGCAAAGAATACCCAGATATATCTGAATGGCATACATACGGAATTCAACTTATTCAGCTGTGTCAGTACAGCAGCAGCGCCAGGTACTGTCATCTGTGCAAGAATAATACCTCCGCTTAATACAGCAACCATCTTGATGCCATTTACATATGCACCATTTTTGTTCTGCTTCAATAAAACTTTTGGAACAAATTTTGCTGCGTTTTCATCTTCCAGCAACATACGTAATGGAGCATCAATTGAAATCAACAATGTGGAGAACTGCCCTACAGCAGTAGCAAGTGCATAGATGATTAATAAAAGGTTTCCGATGCCGTAATAATTTCCAAGTTTCTGGAAAGCCCAGTAGGACCCATTGGAAATATAGGATTGTTTTACAGAGGCACTGGCATTGATCACTTCCGGATCAAACATCATTCCCATTGCAATTGTTCCAAACAATGCACAGATAACTACCATGACGGCTGCAAAAATCATAGATTTCGGGAACTCTTTAGAAGGATCACCTTCCATTTTGTTAACGTATGGAGAAATCTTCTCAATACCTCCTACTGCAAACACCAGAATTGACAGACTTGTAATATATTCCACATTAAAGTTTGGAATCAGATTTTTCAAAGACCAGTCCATGGAAACATAACCACCATCAGGATTGATCAATGGTGCGCCAAACATCAGAATAATATACAAAATACTCAATACAAACATGCTGGAGCCTGCAATAGTTGCCAGTTTCTTTAATGGGTTTAAACCTCTTGAAGCAATGTAACAGAACAACAGCAGAATGACTAATGCCGCAATCTGAATATACAGAGTCGGGAAAGAGTCATAAGTTTCAGCATTCCTGAACACCAGCCAGGAAAATGCTTTTAAACCACCTGAACTCTTTCCTGCAATATAACTGACATGTACTGCCCAGTATGTCCAGCCTGCATAATACGCAATCTTACTTCCTGCTGTTTCCTGCACCCAGGAAGTAACACCTCCACCTTTATTCTTAAAAGCGGAACCAAGTTCTCCTACCATCAATGCATATGGTATGAAGTACAAGGCAAACATCATCAACCATGAGAAGATGACCTGTATGCCATTGAAATACATGAAGCCATTAACAACATTTCCAAACCCCCATAAAGTGGAAAAGCACATAAAAGCCAAGGCATACCATTTAATTTTCTTAGAATTATCCATTTTCTTTTCTCAGACTATATGTCTTCCTTTCTTTCATGTAATGACCTGAAATGAGCATAAGAAAAAAAATATTAGCAGCCTACATTCTTATGCAACCCTGATAATGTCAAGAACTCCCTCTTACTTTATACATTTTCAGCAAATAAAGCACATTACATCCCTTAGTATAACTAATATATCATTAATTTCTAACACATTTTATAAAAAAGTCAGAATTCATAAGAAAAACACCTATGTTTCCACAGATGTTTTTCGAGAGAGAGACAATCTTATTTCTTTGCGTCAGCAATCACTTTATCTGCAATTTCTTTTGGAGCAGGTTCATATCTGTCAAAAGCAAGTACATAACTGCCAATACCCTGTGTCATGGATCGCAGCTCTGTAGCATAAGACAACATTTCACGCATTGGTACTTCTCCTTCAATGACCTGATCACCATCATCATTGGCATGCATATCCAGAATAGAGCCACGACGTTTCGTAATATCTCCAATCAAAGTACCTGTATATTCTTCAGGGGCTGTAATTGTAATCTTACCGATTGGTTCCAACAGCACAGGTGAAGCCTTAGGCATACCTTCGTTATATGCAAGTCTGGCAGCTTCTTTAAATGCTGCTTCCTTGGAATCTACAGGATGATAAGAGCCATCATACAATGTAGCTTTGACACCCACTACTTTATATCCTGCAAGAACACCCTTATTCATGCATTCTCTTAATCCCTGTTCTACAGGTGGGAAATACTGTTTAGGTACAGCTCCGCCAAATACTTCTTCTGCAAATACCATGTCTTCACTGTCACATGGTTCAAACCTTACCCAGACATCACCAAACATACCGGCACCACCGTTTTGTTTCTTATAACGGCCCTGCGCTTCTGATGTACCTTTAATTGTTTCACGGTACTGAACAATTGGTGTACTCAGATTGACGTCTACCTTGTATTTCGACTTCAATTTTGCACATGCAAGGGAGATATGCTGATCACCGACACCGTACAGAACCTGCTGATGTGTTTCAGCGTTATTTTCCAGTCGGATAGTGCCATCTTCCTGTTCCATATTACGAATACCTACAGACATCTTGTCTTCATCTGCTTTTGTCTTTGGCGTAACAGCAAATCCAAGCATTGGTTCAGGATATTCGATAGGATCATATTTCACAACACGGCTTCTTGTACATAAAGTATCGTTTGTTTCAGTGGACTGTAGTTTTACAACTGCACCAATATCACCTGTAAATAATTTACCTAATCCAATCTGATACTTTCCGTTAATCGCATAAATCTGAGAAATCTTTTCAGTTGCGTCTTTATTAGAGTTATATACTTCAGAATCGGAATTCATGATACCGGACATAACTTTCAGATAAGAAATCTTTCCTACAAACGGGTCAATAATTGTCTTGAAGACAAAAGCACTCAATGCTTCATCTTCATTAGTTTCCATTTCGATGGAATTATCCTTCATACCTGTCGCATGAACATGACCTTTTTCAGCATAGCTAGGGAAATATTCGGTAATCAGATCCAGTAATCTTTCAATACCGATTTCCTGTACAGCACTTCCTGAATACAATGGGCGAATATCACCAGAACGTACACCGATACGTAATCCCTTAGCCAGTTCATGTTCATCATACTCTTCTTCATTAGAGAACTTCTCCAGTAAAGCATCATCTGTCATGGCAATTGCTTCAGCAATTTCTCCATAGTATTCTTCTACCTTATCCTGTAAATCTTCAGGAACAGGTTTTGGATCTTTCGGATCCGCAATGTACCATGCCTTACGACGTAATACATTGACACTTCCAACAATCTTATCCCCTTCATAAATAGGAACTTCAAATGGAATGACAGAACTTCCGTATTTTTCACGAAGATCCGCAAGAATAGCATCAAAGTCAGCCATTGGATCATCAAGCTTATTCACAAAGAAAATCGTAGGAAGTTTTCTCTTGGATACAGCTTCCTTCCATGCACGAAGAGTACCAGGCTCTACGCCTTCTTTGCCATCAATAACAATCAGTGCATTATCACCAACATATAAACCTGTAACCTCTTCGCCTACATAATCCATATAGCCTGGTGTATCAATAAAATTGATTTTCTTTTCTTTCCATTCTACAGGAGCTAAATGACAATAGCAGGAAGTACCACGTTTTCCTTCTTCCAGATCAAAATCCAATGCACTGGTTCCATCATTATTTTTACCCGTTTTATCAATACGTTTAGTGAAATGCATGCATCCTTCAATTACTGCAGTTTTACCT
>CAKVLT010000053.1 GCA_934757945.1 uncultured Bulleidia sp.
TCAAAGCAATAATAGAACAGCCGGAAGATAATCCATCCATACCATCTGTCAGATTCACTGCATTACTCGAACCAGAAAACATAACCAGCACCAGAAGGAAATAAAAGAAACCAAGATGTGAAACGTGATGTGTTATCGGCCATACAAGTTCCAGCTCTGCAATACGAGAGTAAATATAAAAGAATACAACGCCTAATACAAGCTGCATTAGAAGCTTATATTTAGGTTTTAATCCATCATTATTCTTCTTCACAGCAATGAGATAGTCATCAATGAATCCAATGCATCCATACCCCGCAAAAGCAAGAATGACAATCATAGTTTCTGGATCAGTCAACACTTCATAATGCACAGCCAAAGTTACCAGAATTGGAAAAAGAATAAACAGAATTCCTCCCATAATAGGGGTACCCGCTTTTTTCTGATCTTCTTCCAGACTATATTCAGATATGCTCTGTTTTATACTCAGTTTTTTCATATAGCTAATAAACTTCGGCATGCATACAAGTACCAGTACCAAAGTTATCATAAAACTGATTGCACTTTTTAAAATCATATACAGTTTCTCCTGTTCTCTGTTGCCTATTATAAAGAGTCTATTCTCCAAAAACAACTTCGATCTTTGTACCTTTATTCACAACGGTGCCTGCAGGTACAGATTGAGAAATCACTTTCCCCTGACCATCGAGTTCAAACCCAAATCCGGTAGTTGTCCAAAGTCCCGCAACATCTTTTCGCGTCCATCCTGTCATATCCGGCATAGTAAAACTCTGCGTATCCGTCAAAAGGAATACACGCTGACCGGTTTCGACGGTAGAACTGTCTGAAGGGTACTGATCAATGACATTCTGTCCATTTCCAAGCACAAATACATTTGTACCTAACGCTTCAAGTTTGGATTTTGCATATTCCACACTGTGATTTACTACACTTGGCATGTTATATGTCTGAATTTCATTCACAGTACTTTCAGTTTGCTGTGAGGTACTTTCTGTTGTTGTCATATTGTCGGACAAATTATAAATCTGAGCTGCTTTTCTTAAAATATTCGTAACTGCCTCAGTACGTGTTCCTATATTCTGAAAATCCATTTCAAAGGCATAATATACCATTATCTTCGGATCATTTGCAGGAAGTCCAAGCATGATACTGCTAATAACATGGTCCGTATCATACGTACCGTTAATAGCCACTTCGGTAGTACCTGTCTTGGCAATGACACTGCATTCAGGAATTTTATAATGAGTAGCAGTTCCTCCCTCTTCATTAACAACTTTATAGAGAATACTTCTTACCTTTTCAGCAGTTTCCGCTGTAACCGGAGTTCCGGTAACTACAGGGTCTGCCTGGTAAAGAATCTTTGAATGATCATAAGAATCTCTGATGGAATCAATAAAATACGGTTTTTTCGTAGTACCATCTGAAAAGATAGCACTGTATGCCTGCAACAGTTGTAACATTGTTACAGTAGACCCCTGTCCGAAAGACAGGTTTTCTTTTTCCATAGGCCATGTAAAGTTTAATACACCATCTGTTTCCAGAAGACCATCTGTATCTACATCTTCAAAAAAGCCAAATTTCTTCATATACTCCAGAAGGATATCTGGAGTGATATATTCGTTTTCCAAAGTCACAGCCACTGTATTCAGGGAATATTTCAACCCATCGTCCAAGGTAGGATTGCTATAAGCTTCATGATGGTAGTTTGTAATGCATCCATAATTTTCATCAGGATCTGTATTGTATGTACGACTGATGACACCATTGGAATCTTGAATAATACAATACTGATATCCTTCTGCCGTCGCATCAGAATCATACTTTCCTTCATTAATCGTAGCAGCCCATGTAAATGTCTTCAAAGTAGAACCAGGTTCATACGGTTGCTGTGCTCCGTAGTTGGAATACTCAGTGATATCCAGTACATTAGGATCAAAACTAGGCGACTGCCCCCAGGCAAGAACCTTACCCGTGTCCACTTCCATAACCGCGCCCCAGATGCGGTCCGGATTAAACTGTTCCTGTGTTATTTTAAAAGACTGTTCCAAAGTTTCCTGTAGTTCCTGATCCAATGTCAGTGTAACATCATCTCCATTCTTAGCACTGACTACATTTTCCTTCATTCCCGCAAGAACATATCCATTGGAATCCGTCTGATAGGTACGAGATCCATTTTTACCAGCAAGATAAGAATCCAAAACCTGCTCTAGCCCCATCTTTCCAGAATACGAGCCATCTTCATTCAATGTAACATAGCCAATAAGATTAGAAGCGAACGTTCCCATAGGATATACCCTTTGCACACTGTCCTGAAATTCTACTCCTGGAAGCTTATAGCTTTCTATCTCATCTTTCACATCTTTGGATAAGTTTCTTCCAGCTTTACCAAGTTCTGTCTGGTACACATTCTGATTCAGCATATCCAGGACTTTGTCATAATCTATGTACAGAATCTCAGATAATATTTTAGCAGTCCCTTCTTTATCCTTGACATAGGCGATACCATCTGCACTTGGTCTGGAAGAATCGAGAATACAGTAAATATCATAGGTATGGTTGTCCTCTGCAATCACCACACCATCTCTGTCATAAATGGTCCCTCTGTTAGATAGAATAGTTTCTGTCACAACATTGGAAGTATCGGAATAGACAGTCAAATCTGTTCCACTTGCAAAATGTTTATTCTGAATGGATACGAAAAAAACATCGGCAATCAAAATCATTATGGCAACCGATGTAACTACGACGATATGAGTAAGTATATCTACTTTTCTTTTCTTTTTTGTATTTCTTTTTCTTTCTTTCATCTTTACTCCTCAGAAGAGGTTGTAGCAGAAATAGAAATTACGTTATTTGAATCGCTAGTCATTCCATCTCCGCTGGCAATCTGATTTACTCTGTCACGTTTGCTCAAAGTGTTAATATCTACCTGCATAGCATCATTCTGAGTCTGCAGTGTAGATATTTTAGCAGAAATTTCCTGAGTCTTTGTACTTAATGAATTGTTGTAAGAGCGTAAAAACAAAGAAGTTGACACATATAGAAAAGAAGAAATTAATAATACAAAAATAGAAAGAGTTTCTACCCTGACTCTTTTTGTCGCTTTGGTTTTTCTTGTTTTTCTATTAGCAGTCTTTTTCATGTCCTTACTCCTTTATACGTTCTATTCCTCTCAGTTTTGCACTGTGAGATCTTCTGTTTTCTATACTTTCTTCTTCATCTGCCACTATTGGTTTTTTAGTCAGATTAAGGAAGGAGGCCTGCTCCATTTGGTCAACCGTCAAAGGAATTTTAGGGTCCACAAATGGAGCAGTAGTCAAATCTTTAAATGTTTGTTTCACCATTCTGTCTTCAAGAGAATGGAAGGTAATCACCGCACATCTACCATGCACATCCAGTAAATCACACGCTTCTTCAAGTCCCCTTCTCAGAGAGCCAAGCTCGTCATTCACTTCAATTCGTAATGCCTGGAAAGTCTGTTTGGCAGGATGCCCTTTTTTTCTCAGTTCTGCAGCAGGTAATGCTGTCTTTATAATATCTACCAATTCGAAAGTAGTTTCTATTGGCTTTTCCTGCCTTGCTTTTTCAATAGCTCTGGCAATCTGTTTGGCAAATCTCACTTCTCCATATCTTGAAAGAATCTTTGTCAGATCCGCAAAAGAATATGTATTCACCACTTTATAGGCATCCAGATTCTGTGACTGATCCATGCGCATATCCAGTCTTGCATCGAAACGGTAACTGAATCCTCTGGATGGATCATCAAATTGTGGGGAACTCACTCCAAGATCCATCATGACACCATCTACTTTAGAGATGCCATACTGTTTTAAGGCTTCTTTCATATTTCCAAAATCAGAATGTATAAAAGTAACTTTGCCTTCATATTTTTGAAGATTTACTTTGGATTCTTCAATAGCCTGCTGGTCTTTGTCAAATGCATATACATGACCAGTAGTTAATCTTGATAATAGTAATGATGTATGGCCACCTCTTCCTAATGTTCCATCCACATAGATTCCATCAGGTTTTACATTTAAAAGATCCACCGTTTCATTTAATAATACAGACACATGTTTCATAACTATTTCAAGTACTCCGTCAAATCTTCAGCATCACTTTCAAAATCGTCTGCTGCTTCCTGATCAAAGGCGTCCCACTTTGCAAGTGACCAGATTTCAAAATAGTCTGAAACACCTACAATAACACACTCTTTTTCAATTTCTGCAATATCTATAAGATACTGAGGAAGCTGAAGTCTCCCCTGAGAATCCAGAGAACTTTCCTGTGCTTTGGAAGTAATACTACGAATATACTGTCTCGCCTTTCTGTTTGTCTGAGGCAATTTTGACAGTTGTTCTACCTGTTGAGCCCAGCTTTCCTCCGTATAGACAGCCAGACATCCATCAAGTCCTTTTGTTACATAAAAAGTGGAGCTGAGTGAATCCCTGAACTTTGCGGGAATGATAAGTCTGTTTTTTGCATCGATATTGTGCCTGTATTCACCTAAAAACGATGCCTTATCTCCCACTTTCATCCACTTTGCTCCACTTTCTGCCACCATTATACCATTTCACCCCACTATTACAATGGCTTGGATATAAAAAAGCATAAAAAAAAGGAAATATTCTTTTCAGAACATCTCCATCTTTTTCACATGGTTATTTTGCAAAGATTAAGCAGCAGCTTCTTCTTTACCAACTTTACCACAGCTTGGGCAAGCATGATGAGGAAGCTTGTTAGCACCACATACTGGACACTTTACAAGTGTTGGTCTGTTTAGTACATAGTGAGTTCTTCTCTTATTCTTTCTTGTCTTTGAATTTCTTCTCTGCTGTACAGCCATTGTCTAGTACCTCCTGTTATTCACCCTTGAATTCCTTCAATTTTGCAAGTCGCGGATCTATGCGATCTTTAAGACTTTCCTGATATTCTGCTTCGGAAAGAACTCTCCATCCATCACCAGATGGGTAATCTTCTTCTGAAGCTTCCGTCACAGAAATAGGAACTTCCAACAGAATTGCACCAACCACTGCAGGAAGGAAATCTATGACTTCATCCTTAACGACACGAACACCATCTTCTGAAGAATCTACAAATGAGTATATTTCATGAGACACCGTATCCAATGGCACCTCAATAATGTCATCTGTAATTGCATCAGGACACAGCATTGTACAGGTAATATGCAAGTCACATTCAAATGTATCAGAATCATCACCCATATATCCAATACCATCCACATGTACATCTTTTACACCCTGAATCAGAACAGTTGATTCAAATACAGAGTCATCAATCTGCACATCTTCATTGATATTTATGGAACCATTAGTGCGTTCTAATTCGTTTCTTGTATACTTCACGCCTGTCTCCTTCGCTCGTTAACGCTAGTACATTATAGCAAAGCCAACTGCAAAGTCAACGGAAAACATTGACTCTTTCAGTCTTATCCCCTTATGTTTTTTTCGACAAAATCTGCCATATTTTCCATCATTTCCTGTCGTACATCTTCATTCAGAATTTCATGACGTTTTCCTTCATAAAGCACTTTGCTAATATTGGTATATCCAAGACATTGCAAAAAGTGTACAGAATCTTCGAAACCTTCTTTTCCACCGATACAAGGATCATCACTTCCTGCATAGCAGCGCAAAGGAAGATTGGCGTGTTTTACTTGATACAAAGAAGCAGTATGCATCTGAATCATGCCGCCAATCAAATCAATGTATCCCTGCACAGTAAATGGCACACCACACAATTCATCCTCCAGATATCGGCGTACATTATCTTTGTCAACAGACAACCAGTCTACATCCGTTTCAGCACCTTTTATCTGCTTGTTAAACTGACCAGTCATAAGCTCATCCAGCAATTTTGAAGTACCCTTTGGCCCTTTCACCATTCTGATTGTTTTAGCTATAACCATACCAGGACGTGCAAAGGAATTATAACAAGGCAATCCAGACAACATCATTCCATCAATCTCATCATCATATTTCTGTAAATAACATCTTCCGATAATCGTACCCATAGAATGACCGAAGTACCACACCGGAAGCTCTGGATACTTTTTATGCATTTCCTGCACCATAAAATGTGCACTTTCCACAAGCACCTTCCATCCATCTGTTTCTCCAAAATACCCTAAAGATCCTTCTTTATTTGCATTTGGTCCATGGCCCGGCAGATCATAGGTAGCTACCACAAATCCCTGTTCTTTTAAAAATTCACCAAGAGGAGCATATCTTTTCTTATATTCCTGCATGCCATGAACAACTACGATGCAGGCTACAGGATTTCCCTGAGGCACGTAATACTTTGTTGATAATTGTAAGTTCATATTATTTCTCCTGTTTTATGGTATTATTTTAACATTGTACAGGAGGATATTACAGATGAAAACTTGTGGAATCATTGCAGAATATAATCCCTTCCACTATGGTCACGCATATCATATAGAACAGGCCAGAAAACTATCTGGTGCTGATGTCATTATCGCAGTCATGTCAGGTAACTTTGTGCAAAGAGGTGAACCTGCAGTAACAGATAAATGGGAACGAAGTGCCTGTGCCATAAGAAACGGTGTAGATGTTGTACTAGAATTACCTTATATTTATGCCACCCAGGCAGCTTCTCAATTTGCTAAAGGAGCAACGGACGTATTAAAACTGGCAAAAGCAGACTGTATTTGTTTTGGCAGCGAATGTGGTAATCTGGAAAACCTTATGGAAATTGCAGATACACCTGTCAATCCTGATCACCTGCATAAAAGCATGTCTGAAGGGACTTCATTCCCCAAAGCCTACTCCTTATTAACCAGCTTCATGGAGCCAAACGACATTCTTGGAGTCAGTTATCTGAAACATATTAAAGGCACAAACATACAGCCGTTTCTCGTCCAGAGAACAACAGGTTATCTTGAGAACGAAATTCATACAGATGCTTTTTCCAGCGCATACGCCATTCGAAACGCGTTAAAAACACACACAGAATTCAGAGGAAGCACGCCAATGGAAGAAGAACTTTTAAACAGTGATATTCCATGGATGGAAAAATACTATCCTTATTTCAGAACATTTATACTGACTTCTGATAAAGAAGCTCTGCAGAATATGTTCTTATTCTCTGAAGGAATCGAAAATCATCTCATTAAAAATGCTGCAGTTTCCGATGATTTTGAAACATTTCTTAATAACAGCACAACCTACAGATATACTAACGGAAGAATCAAACGTACAATGTTGCAAGCTATGAACCAGATTACCAAACAAGAAGTCAGAAAATTACCGGCTATGCAGGCAATACGTGTTCTTGCATTTAATAATACCGGAAGACAATGGTTGCATTCCATACGTAAGCAGGACATCCAGACCGCTTCCAGATTTGCAAATGTGCCTTATCCATACAGAACCATGGAATATAAATCCACCCTTCTCTATACCAGTGTGATGGATTTTGAAAGACGAAAGTTGCTTCTGGAAAAAGAAATTGGTGGTGCACAGTATATCCTGTAAAACAGGCCTTTATGAGGCCTTTTTAAATCCCGAATTTACAATCTAAATGCAAAAAAAGAAGGAACCTGTCCTTCTTTTGTGCTATTACTCTTCAGATGGAATCACAACGTTTGTGTACACTTTGTTAACATCTTCAACATCGTTCAGCATATCCATTAATTTGTGATAAGCCTCGATGTCTTCAGGATCTGTTAACTCTACATACTCATTTGGTAACATAGTTGTTTCACAACGATTGAATTCCACATTAGGTAATAGTTTTTCAATGACATCCTGTGCTTTACCAAAATCAGTAAATGCAGTTTTTACAGTCATTACACCATCTTCAACACTCATATCCATGATATCACAATCGCCTTCCATCATTGCTTCAAGCATTGCATCTTCATCAGCATATGGGAATTCAAAGATACCTACATTTTCATAGTTGTAGGAAACACTACCGGCATTTACAAGTTTTGCACCATGACATTTGTTAAAGCATGTTTTGACATTAGTAACTGAACGATTGGTATTGTCTGTTAAACAATCAATAATCACAGTACTTCCGCCAGGTCCGAATCCTTCATAACGAGCTTCGTCATAATTTTCATCAGAGCCGCCTTTTGCTTTTTCAATTGCTCTTTTAATAACATCAGCAGGAACCTGATTCGATTTAGCCTCTGCAATTTTTCTCTTTAATGAGAGGTTCATTTCCGGGTCAGGGACACCACTCTTAGCTGCAATATACAACTCTTTACCAAATCTAGAATACAGCTTTGATTTGATTGCCGCAGTCTTAGCCATTGATGCTGCGCGGACTTCATGAGCTCTTCCCATGTTCTTTTCCTCCTGTTTTTTTACCGCACTATTATAGCAAAGGCAATTCTTATTGTGAAGTGAATACTTTCCTTATTCTTTACACTTATGATAAAATATTTGTAAGGTATTTTTTATGTCAACATATGTAATGAGTGACCTTCATGGATGTAAACATGAATTTGATGAAATGTTAAAACAGATCGAATTTTCAGAATACGATACCGTCTATATTCTCGGAGATATTGGTGACAGAGGAAAAGAATCCATTCCTCTGCTGCAGGAAATCATGCGTTATCCAAATATGCACGTTATCATGGGAAACCATGATGCCTGGCTGACAAAGTATTGTCAGGAACTGATTGAAATCAAAAAAGATTGCAATACGGTCGATATGACAGATGATTTTTTATGCTGGCTCCATTATAACGGAGGATATACAACAGCTGATCAGTTCATGGATCTTCCATTTCCGGAATGTTACGATATCAAGGTATATCTGGAAAATATCCCTTACTACAAAATCATTGAGATACACGGGAAGAAATTCATCCTGATTCATGCAGGGTTATCCGAAGAATATATGCACAAAGATACTTCCCTTCCAGCTGTTCCAAAAGAAATACTGATCTGGAACCAATGTGCACTGGAAGCAAATCCTTTCGATGCCAGTACAATGATTGTCGGACATGTTCCTACTTTCCTGTATCACCCAAAGTATGAAGGGAAAATTCTTACAAGCAAATCAAAAAAAACAATTCATATTGATTGCGGATGTGTTTATGGAAGAACGCTCGGGTGCTTAAGATTAGATGATCTTAAAGAGTTTTATGTTCCAAGCTCTTATCCATATATTCCATATTCATGTACTTGTTGTGAAAATGAAGAAGACTGATCGTCCTCTTCATTTTTTAAATAACTCTACCTGTTTTTTCAATTGCTTCACATCTTCTTTCCGAATAGTATATGCTGTATCATACCTGCCTTTTCTATAGAGATTTTTAATGGATTCTGCCACTTCTTCTTTATTCAGTTTCAATTGTACAGCCTGTCTGTAATCCTCCAGAGTAGTACTGATGGATGTGTGATTCATCCCCTGTTGTTTCAAAAACAATATATTTTTTTATATTGTTTTCTGAAATTGTTCTCTCTTCCCTTAGGTTTATGAACTGGCATCTTTTCCACTGTCACATAAGAAGTATCTCCCATATATACAGCTGTATATTTTCCTGCTCTTTTCCATCTTCTGTAAATGATAAAAAGAATCAGAAACAGCACCAGTAACGGCACAATGTAAGGCACCCACTTCAAAAAAGAATAATCATAATATGTATAGGTATCCGCCTTTTCAAAAAAGGCATATTCATTCATATCTGTAACAGTAAGTTTTGGAAATTCTACAGTAAAATTAAAATGAAACAGGCTTTGAACGACAGAAAACACTGCAGCAAGAAGTATCTGTAAAATATACATAATCAGACAGATATAAGGATAAAGAGTAAATGCATACACAGTTTTTGCCAGATACCCAATACCATGCAACACACAGGCATCAGACAGAATGAGTCCTGCCATACACCATATACCAAGTGTGAGCATATTAATTTTCTGAAAATCTCTGTCTTTTTGTGCATCAGGAAATTGCAATCCTCTATTTACCATAATACCTGCAAGAAAACTCAGAATTAGCGGATAGAGGGCTGCCACAGCTTCCACATTATGTGTTATTCCGTTGACAATGCAGGTAAAAATTCCTATCCCTGCAAATGTCAGAAAATGGGACCTGAATGCATCGATGCCCAAACTTTTCTTTCTTGTGCATATCAAAATCATGGTTAGTAATGCAGAAATAACGCACGGAAATACAGAGTACGTTTTTGCAAACATAAAACACGGAAGCACAAGAAGCCCGAAAAACCACACCTGTGTATATTTACAATACAACCACGTAATCATAGCAGCTATAGCAGTACAGATTACAGGAATCCATAAAGAAGAATATGGAAAAAAAGTAGCTCCTGCAAAGTACCAATACAAAGACAGATAATAGATTGTTCTTTCCACCATCAGTAAAATCATATATTCCCCTCTGAAACAGCCATATATTTCACAACACCCTGACAGATCATTTCCAAAGACTTACGTTGTTCCATCGACAACCCACCGTTATCTGTTCCTAAAACAAGTATTCCCTGCACAGATTCCACCCTGCTTACCGTTTTTTGCATGTCTGCAAAAGAGTGACATTTACCATATGTTGCCCTGCCCAAAGACTCATTCAGCATCGAAACATGATTCATTCCAAGTCCTTCAGGAAAATAGTTTTCTCCTTGTACCGTAAATATATTTGCATTGCTGATGAAGGACCACGATACATGCCTGCTTTCAGGTTCCTCCGCAACCGTTCTTACACAGGAGAATATCCTTTCAAACATCACACCTGCTTCACCATGCACGTATACCATAATCAGTACATGAGGCTCAGCGGTATGATCATACTGGTTTACAATCAGATTCCCTCTTTTTGCACTCTGTGTCCAGGAAATACTTTTCATAGGTTTCCTTCCCGTATATTCCTGGAATCCTTTCACAAGAATCGGATCTTCATACATCCAGCGCCTTACAGATAACTCTCCTAGCATACCTCCAAGAACATCTTCCACCTTGGAAATTTCAAGTCTGGAAGGAATAACTGTAATATATAACGGCACATCAAACCCTTTAATAGAAGAAGTAAGGCCAAAGAAATCTCCAGAGGTAAGATAGACTGTATGCGTTCCATATCTCCCTCTTTTTTTGCAATAAGAGGAATCTGTATCTTCATTTTTTGATGAGGCAGCATATAGAATGAAACAGAAAATCTTGTGGCACCCAGTTCTGTATTTGCGTACATTTTCTTCCATTCTTCATCAGAAATAGCAAATCCTTCAGGAATTTTACCTGATACCTGCATAAATAGTTTAGGTATCCACGATCTGTTTTCAATTTCCAAAGACATATAAAACAACTCATCAGGTTCCACCTGTTGAGAAGAATAATGCATATCCAGCCATACATCCCTAAAGCAATTTTTAACAGAAAACTTTTCTAACACTATTGCCAGAAGACATAATATGGCAATGCAGATATATGTCATTCCATATCCTCCACAGGAACAGGTATACCCGCCAGAATATCTCTGATACTCTTTTCCACCTGTTTTGTACTTCCTGAATTGGATAATCTATGTGCCAGTACAGGAACACACATTTCCTGTACGTCTTCCGGAATCACAAACTCTCTTCCATTAACAGCAGCCTTCACCTGACTCGCCTGATACAGTGCAATGGCTCCACGAGTAGAAACACCAGAGGATAAAGCCGCAGAATTTCTTGTAGCGGTAATTATATGCATCATGTAGTCTTTCACATCCTGGGAAACACGTATATCATGGAAAGTATTCTTCAACTGCTGTATTTCATCCATAGATACTACTGGTTCCAGCTGTTTTAAAACATCAGCACCAGAAGATCTGGACATTACTTCCATTTCCTGTTCAGGTTGCATATATCCCATATGCAATTTCATAAAAAATCGATCCATCTGTGCTTCAGGAAGAGGAAAAGTACCATAATTTTCCAATGGATTCTGTGTAGCCATCACCATAAACGGCTCTTCTTCCAGAAAAGTTTCACCATCCACAGTAATCTGTTTTTCTTCCATTGCTTCAAGCAACGCAGATTGTGTTCTTGGTGTAGCTCTGTTGATTTCATCGGCTAAGACAATATTAGAAAACAAAGGTCCTTCTCTGAAGACAAATTCATTTGTTTTCTGGTTGTAAAAATGAATACCTGTCAGATCAGAAGGCATCAGATCAGGAGTAAACTGAATGCGTTTAAATTTTGTGCCAAGAGTTTTAGAAAAGCTTTTTAGCAGCATGGTTTTACCTGTACCCGGAACATCTTCAAGTAAAACATGTCCGCAACATATAAAAGAAATAAAAATATTTTCTATAATTTTCTCTTTACCAAGAATAACCCTGGAACAGTTGGTAATCACTTTCTTGTTACAATCTTCAAATAATTTCGCATCCATACTCCTTTTTTAAATATGCCTAATTATTATACAAATCAGCCTTAAATGCAAAAAAACCTCTGTTTTCACAGAGGCTTAGTTTACACAAATTATGCCTTGATGCTTTCGTTAACCAATGCTACAACGTCATCCATTGTGTCCATCTCAACAGCCTTTTCAGCCATCTTCTGCATTTCTGCATAGCTTAAGCCATTGATCATCTTACGGGCACGTAAGATAGAAGTAGCACTCATGGAGAATTCATCCAGTCCAAGACCTAACAGCACAGGAGCAGCAAGCTCATCGCCTGCCATTTCTCCACACATACCACACCATTTACCATTCTTATGAGCACCATCAATTGTCATCTTAACAAGACGTAAGATAGATGGGTTCAATGGCTGATAAAGATAAGATACAGGTTGAGACATTCTGTCTGCAGCCATAGAATACTGAATCAGGTCATTTGTTCCAATAGAGAAGAAATCTGCATATTTGGATAACTGATCAGCTAAAACAGCTGCTGCAGGGATTTCAATCATGCATCCCACTTCAACATCATCACCGACTTTTACACCTTCAGCAATGAGTTTTGCACGTTCTTCATCAT
>CAKVLT010000054.1 GCA_934757945.1 uncultured Bulleidia sp.
CTTCAGCAATACACCTGAGGGCCTTATGAGCATAACTGTCTTCAGGTTTTAAATAATATGTTTTATTTAATGCCACGCAAGAGATTCCTTTACTCTGACAGATCTGTTTCAAAACAGCATTGGCTTTGTACCATAACGGTGACTGCTGATAACTCAAGGCTATATCCAGATGTGGAAAATCATGTTTTAACACATCCAGCTTTTCCTGAATTTCTTTTCGATTATCACTCGTCAAAGCTCCATCAAGATACCCGCCTTCTCCATAGGCAATAACAAAACAACTGCCACTTGCCTGTTGCAGTTCTTCCACGGTACAGGGTCTTTTTTCCATTTGTACAACAGAAGAAAGATGCATTAATGCCTGATACCCTTTTCTGTTTCTTGCTATCAGAAGAAATGGGATCTTCTCTTCATGATAATCGACATCTATTTCCAGTCCGGCTATACCTTTTATTCCTTCCTGTTTGCAGACTTTCATAAATAAAGGAAGACCGGACAACACATTATGGTCTGAAATTACCACCTGTGTATATCCCATCTGCTTTAAGGTACGTAATAAGGAAGGAATACGAATAGTACTTTCCAGTAAAGAATACGATGTGCGAATATGTAAATGTGTACTCATATGCACATAGTATACATCCTTCTAACAAGATTTCGCATTTGTGTTAAAATAATTTCGGAGAAAATAAGATATGAAAATAGCATATGTGACAGATAGCGGATGTGGCAGAAATATTGCAACTCTCGCTGAAATGGGCATTATCAGTGTCCCATTACAGATTATGGATGGTGAAATCACCTATCAGGATCTGGAAAATTTAAATCAGAATCAGTGTCTGAATCTAGTAGAAAGCGGACATGTATTAAAGACTTCACAGCCTTCTCTTGGAATTATAGAAGACTGCTTTGCAAACCTGAAAGAAGCCGGTGTTGACCTTATCATCGCAGTACCTATCTGCAACGGATTATCCGGAACGATATCTACTATGACTTCTGTTGCAAGATCTATGGATATGAAGATTATCTGTATTGATACCTATGTCACTTCAGAAGTACAGTTTTATCTGATTTGTCGTATCAAACAGCTTTTTGAAGAAGGAAAATCAGATATGGAAATCAAACTGCTTGTGGATGAAGTGATAGATTCCTGTAACACTTTGATTTTACCAAGAAATCTGGACACTCTTGTAAAAGGTGGAAGACTGACTCCTATTGCGGCAGGCTTTGCCAAATTATTAAAAATTGTGCCTGTATTGAATATCAATAAATCCACTTCAGGAAGAATTGACAGTGTTGCCAATGTAAGAACCTACAGAAAAGCAGTGGCAAAAACGATAGAAATTCTTCAAAATGCAGGTCTGGACAATACCTATGCGTTATATATTGCTCATGCAAAAGCCACACAGGCAGCTATGGACCTGTATCACCAGTACAAAGAACTGTTTCCTGAGGTAGATATGCAGGTCATTGAACTTGTAAATCCTGTTGCTGCACATACCGGAGCAGACTGTGTTGCATTGCAGTACTTTAAAAAACTATAAGAATATCTTAAGATAGAAACCGTTTCTTTATTTACAATCTTTAGATTGCTACAATAGATGAGTGTTAAAAAAGGGAAAGATATATGAATAGAAGAAAGAAAAAACAGCTTGAGAGCATGTCGCCTCAAATGAGAAAGTTCTTAAAAAGACAACGCAGATTTAAGATATGGACACGTGTCTTTGCGGTTATACTGGCTATCTACGTAGCCTTTGGCGGTGTTGGTATTTTTGCTGTCATCACATTGACAAAGGATATGCCTAAAATCAACATCAACGACTTCGTCAGTGATGAATCCAGCCGTATTTACGATCAGGATGGCAATCTGTTAATGGAGCTTGGTGAGTATTTCAGAGAAAACGTGTCGTATGATCAGTTCCCTGAATCATTGATTGATGCCTTCCTTTCCATAGAAGACTCAAGATACTTTGAACATAACGGATTTGATATACCACGTTTTACAGCTGCAGCAATTTCCAACCTGAAAACAAGAAATTTAACTGGTCAGGGTGGTTCCACCTTCACCATGCAGTTAGTAAAAAACACTTACTTCTCCACCGAAAAAAGCGGACAAGGACAAACTTCCTATACCAAAGGACAAAGCATAGGATATAAAGTACAGCAGATTATTCTGTCCCTGCAGCTAGAAACAAAACTGGATAAGAAACAGATATTTGAACTGTATGTTAACCGATTAAATTTTGGGCAAAATATCCGTGGTGCCCAGATGGCATCCCGTTATTACTTTGGAAAAGATGTGACACAGTTAAATCTTTCCGAATCCGCACTGCTGGCAGGTATTGTCAATTTACCTAACACCTACAATCCTTATTATTATTTAGACTACGCTACTCAAAGAAGAAATGAAGTATTATACATGATGAAATATCATGGATACATTACTCAGGAAGAATACGAACTTGCCTCTTCTATCAATGTTGAAGATCAGCTTGTTGGTCAAAGCAGTACCATCAAAGATACCAATTCAAAATATCAGGAATATATTGATGTTGCTATACGTGAAGCTGTTTCCATGACCGGATATGACCCGATTACAAAAGGTATGGATATTTATACAGCTATGGATCCCGATATCCAGAATAAGATTATTGATATCGAAAATGGGAATACCGGTGTTGTCTATGCTGACGATCTGATGCAGTCAGCTATTGTTACCATGGATCATTCCACAGGTGAAATCGTAGGTATCGGCGGTGGCAGATACTATGGCTCTGAAGGTGGAACACTGATGTTTAACCGCGCAGTAGATATGTACAAACAGCCAGGTTCTACCGTAAAACCTGTCATTGCCTATGCACTTGCATTTGAACATCTTGGGTTCTCTATTGATGAGAAAGTCATTGATATGAAATACTCCTACCCTGGTGAAACAAGAACCATTTCCGACTATGATGGAAAATACCTTGGCATCCTGCCAATCAAAGATGCCGTAGCTGACTCACGAAATATTCCGGCCATCATGACACTTGAAAAAGTCACAGAAAAGATAGGCAAGGAAAAAGTAGTTTCCTATATGAAATCATTAGGGTATGACACAATCACCAACGATAACTACCATTTGTCTGTAGCCATTGGTTCCAATGATTTCACTGCCACAGTCACACAGATGGCTGCAGCCCATGCGACAATGATGAACCTTGGCATTTATAACAAACCGCATACCATACAATACATTCAGTTTACAAACGGCGATACTTACTATCCTGAAGGGCAGAATCAAAGAGTATTATCTTCAGGCAGTGCCTATCTTGTTACAGAACTGCTGAAAAATGACGTTTCTCAGACAAAATACGGCAACTACATGTACATCTTAAGAAGAAGCTGGCCAGTATATGCCAAAACAGGTACTACAGACTGGGATGATACAGGTTTACAATATGGTATCCCTAGCGGAGTAGCCAAAGATGAATGGATGGTTTCTTCCAACGGTAGATATACCAATGCAGTATGGACAGGCTATGATAAAGCTCTTGCCGGTCAGGATACCTATATGGCGCAATGGAAACTTGCCATGAACATTGCCGGGCATATCAACTCTGAATTAATTGATCTGCAGGCTGCCCTGACAGATCAGGCAACCGCAGCAATCTCTCAGCCATCTGATTTGACAAGTGTTACCTATGTAGATGGCACATGGCCTCATGTCAATGCAGGAAAAGCTCAGGGCTCTACTATAACCTCTCTTGTTTCTTCTACCGGCTTGCAGAATCAGCCACAGGTAGACAGTATGTCTGATTCCTACAGAATCACCAAGAAAGGATATGTGAAAGGAAGTAACACAGTATCCACCTACGAGGAAGAAGAGGAAGAAAAGGATAAGGATAAAGAGGAGGAAAAGGATAATAAAAAAGATCCTGCTCCTGCCCCTGTCCCAACACCTGAAGTAACAGCCACTCCTGAACCAACACCTGAAGTAACAGCCACTCCTGAACCAGCACCTGAAGTAACAGCCACTCCTGAACCAACCCCTGATCCTGGCGCAGAATAACCAGGAGGTTCAAAGGAACCTGCTTCAGAGAGTACAGAATAATCAGATTGTCCAGGGAAGACACAGGCATGTGTCTTCCTTTTTTTGCAGTTTAAACGTATAATTTCTTTGTTATTTTAAGGAGATTTCATTATGCCTGCAGCAACAACTCATGTAGAAATGGCCAAAGAAGTCTATGCTTTAAGTGCCTACCTACAGTCACATATTACAGATAAACAAATGTTTTACCTGGGATCCCAGGGACCGGATCTTCTATTTTTCAACCGTGCAAGTATTTTGCCGGGAAGTACAAAAAAATACGGCAATCTCATGCATGTAGCCAAGGTAAAAGAAGTCATTCATTACTTTGAAGATTACAGTAAAAATGATCCGTTATTACGTAGTTATTTCCTTGGCTATCTATGTCATTATTGTTTAGATTCCATTGCACATCCTTTAATCTATGGTGTGGCACATGCCCTTCATACTGAAGGCGGTCCTGCAGAGGGAGAAATCCATGTCACTTTGGAAAGTGCCATAGATTTGCATATTTTAAAGAAAAAAGGAAGAAACGCTTCTTCCTACAATGTATATGAAGATTTAAGACAAGATCCTAAAAATGTTGCAAAACTGGCAAAGATGTACAGAAGTATGTTCCATGCGATTTTCGATATTTCTTTAACACAAAAACATCTGGAAAGAGCCATTAAAGATGTTGCCTTCTTTACAAAAGTTCTAAAACCGCAACAGACAAAATACAAAATCTTTTATGCCATCGAAAATTCTTGTTTAAAAGGATCTCATGCGATTACAGGAATGATGCTGCAAGGTGAAAAAAACTATTGTGTTTTAAACACTGAACACGCTGCGTACACACTTCCTTGGGATGAAAATGAAACTGTCAGTTCTTCTTTTGATGAGCTCTATGCACAAGCCATACAGAAAGCTTTACGTGTTGTAGAGCATAGAAGCGATGCAGATTTTGCAATGAATTTCTGCGGAACAGATAAACCTTTTAAAGATGTATAAAGGGAAGCTCTCGCTTCCCTTTTGTTATACTCAGACATTGTGCTCTTCAGATTTCAGGTCTCTTGTCATCAATGCAGTCATAGCATCAGATGGAGACAGATTTTCATACAGAATCTTATAGACAGCTGTAGTGATAGGCATATCAATATGTTGTTTTAAAGCCTCTTCATACACCACTTTGCAGGCAAAAACACCTTCAACCGTTTTTTTATTATTCTTAAAAAAGTTTTCCGCTGAACCTTCCTGACCAATTTCATATCCAGCCATAAAGTTTCTGGATAATCTAGATGTACACGTTACAATCAGATCTCCAACGCCATCCAGCCCAAGGAATGTTTCTTTTTTTGCACCTTGTGCAACACCATAGCGTTCCATTTCAGCAAGTCCTCTTGTCATTAAAGCAGCACGGGCATTATCTCCCTGTCCAGCACCTTCAAGAATACCTGATGCAATAGCCATGACATTCTTAAGGGCTACCCCAATTTCAGCACCGATAACGTCTGTATTTCTGTATACACGGAAATAAGAGTTTGAGAACAGTTCCTGAATAGATTTGGCAACTTCTTCGTTATCGCTGACAGCATTTACTGCAGTTAACAATCTTTTAATTACTTCTTCTGCATGGCTTGGACCTATCAGAGAAACGACTGCCTTCAGTTTTTCTTCAGGCATGATTTTTCTGATGACTACTGACAAACGATCATGTGTTACAGGATGAAAGCCTTTAGCCACATTGATTACAATGACCGGATGATTCACATAGGCACTTGCTTTAGTCAATACATCTTCCAAGGCCATTGTCGGTACTGCAGCCAATAATACATCTGCATCCTGAATACATGCAAGGTCTGTGCTTGCCTTTAAAGACGGATGGATTGGATCATCGTAATAGGCTGAATTACGATGATGAACATTGATATCCTCTACCTGTTCAGGGTTCACACCCCACAAGATTACATCATTTCCATTGTCTGCCAGCACCTGCGCCAGTGCTGTTCCCCAGCTTCCTGTACCTAATACAGCTGTTTTCATTCCGTTACCTTCTTTCTGGCAATAATACGTACTGGTGTTCCTTCAAAATCAAATGCCTGCCGTAATGAATTTTCGATAAATCTCTGATAAGTAAAATGCATCAGTTTAGGTTCATTACAGGACAATACAAATGTCGGAGGCGCCGCAGCAACCTGTGTAGCATAATAAATTCTGAATCTCTTACCATTTCTTGCAGGAGCAGGGTAAGTAATCTGTGTATCTGCAATCACCTGGTTCAGAATGTTTGTAGCAATTCTGCGATTGCTGTTTTCATATACTCTGTCTACTTCCGGCAGGATAGTATCCACTCTCTGTCCGCTCTTTGCTGAGACAAAAACGATTGGAGCATAGGAAAGATACGCAAATTCCACTCTTACTTTTTCAATAAAACGATTCATGGTCTTATCGTCTTTTTCAATGGCATCCCATTTATTGACAACAATAACTACAGGCTTTCCTGCTTCACTGGCATATCCTGCTACGTGTTTGTCCTGCTCTCTGATACCTGCTTCGGCATCAATCAGAAATAATGCAACATCACATCTTTCAATGGCTGTCATTGCGCGTAAGACACTGTACTTTTCAATAGATTCCCAGACTTTGCCTCTTTTACGAATACCCGCAGTATCTACAATTACATACGGCTTTCCATTAAAAGTAAATGGTGTATCCACAGCATCACGTGTAGTTCCCTGCACATTGGAGACAATGCTTCTGTCCTCGTTAAGAATACGATTGACCAGAGAAGATTTACCTACATTTGGCTGTCCGATAACTGCAATACGTAAGCCAGGAAGATCTGGTCTTTTATTCTCATCCGGCATCAATTTCATGCATGCATCAAGTACATCACCGATACCAACACCATGGACACCAGAAGTTGGAATTGGATCTCCCAACCCCAGTGCATAAAATTCATAAATATTGATCCTTCTGGATTCATCATCAATCTGATTAACCGCAAGTACAACAGGTTTATTACTTCTTTGAAGGATACCTGCAATATACTTATCATCATCACTCATGCCGTTTTTACCATCACAAACCATTAGGATAACATCCGCTTCTTCAATAGCAATCTGTACTTGCGCACGAATTTCCTCCTGATATGGCTGATCAGCAAGCTGGATACCACCGGTATCAATTAACTGGAAAGTATGATTTGTCCATTCTCCCGTAGCATAGATTCTGTCTCTTGTAACACCGGGAATATCTTCCACAATGGACACTCTTGAACCTGCTATACGATTAAATATCGTGGATTTTCCAACATTAGGTCTTCCGACGATTGCAATCACTCCATCACTCATCTTTACTCCTCCTAAGAGATAAAAGGTGCAACATACTCCATGACTTTATTGACAACTTCTTCGATAGTCATATAACTTGTATCAATTTCATGGGCATCATCAGCCTTTCTTAAAGGCGATTCTGCTCTATGTGTATCCTGGTAATCTCTTTCTTCAATTTCTTTCTGAATCTGTTCAACGGTACTTGTTGCAATACCATTTTCTATATTTTGTGCATATCTTCTTTCTGCCCGTGCCTGTGCACTTGCGACCATGAAGATTTTTACTTCAGCATCTTTCAGTACCACTGTACCGATATCTCTTCCATCCATGATAAAGCCCTTGTCTTTAGCCATTTCCTGTTGTCTTTTCACAAGATTTGCACGTACCAGTTTTAACTTAGAAACCTGGCTGGCAGCAAGAGAATTCTCATCCGTTCTTATTTCTGCAGAAACATCCTTTCCATCCAGTAAAACATGTCCATCACTTGTCAGAACAATATCTGTACTCTGCAGCATATGCACAATATCTTCTTCATCTGAAAGATCCAATTCTAAAAATCTTGCTTTATATGCCACACAGCGATACATGGCACCTGTATCTAAATGCACATATCCAAGTTTTTTTGCAAGAAGCTTGGCAATGGTACTTTTCCCTGCCGCACTTGGGCCATCTATAGCAATATTAATTTTCATAGTTTAAGCTCCTTTTTTAAATACCATGATATACAGGATAAACAGAATCACCATGGCAAGCACAACAATCATAATTACCAGAACAATATTTAAAATCTGATTTGTATGACGCATCTTTGCGGATACTTCACTCAGGTTATCTTCATAATCATCCAGCTGAGAACGCATCTGAGTCGTCTCATTCAATAACTGCTGACGGGTTGTTCTTTCAAGTTCCAGATGCTTGTTAAATTCATTAGTATTCATACCTGATACATGTGCAGTTGCCGGAGTGTCCTCAGGTAACGGTTCATCCTCAACAGAGGAATCGTTAATCAACCCCTGCACCTGAGAAGCAATACTGGAAGCTTTGGCATTATTTGTAACTCTGGTATTATTCTGCTTACCAGAAGAAGGCTTTAAAAACGGCACATCCGTAGTATCCTCCTCAACATCACGCACAAGTTTTACC
Organism: uncultured Bulleidia sp.; assembly: GCA_934757945.1. Lineage (GTDB taxonomy): Bacteria > Bacillota_I > Bacilli_A > Erysipelotrichales > Erysipelotrichaceae > Bulleidia. Next base: position 8,527 of record CAKVLT010000054.1, read on the forward strand.
TGAGGCCTTTGTCTAGGCGGGTAAGGACGTTTGGATAAAGAATCTTCTGCCTGTCGAATACGATTTAAAATATTTACAGTCGTATCTTCACTTACCGCATTTCCCTGCTCAATATTATATTGTTTTACTTCATCAATATATTTATCCAGATAGTCATTGGAAAAATTATTGGAAGACGTATTATAAGAAGGCTCCTCTGCAGAATAGTTCATATCCATGGTATTATCAAAAGAAATATCATCCGGATCCACCATCTGTTTACGTGCATGATTTGGAGAATACTCATCCACAAAATCTTTCTGCTTTGGCGCAGTAAAAGTATTCGGATCGATTTTATTCAATCTGTCCTGAAAACGAGACAGATCTTTTGTTTCCAGTTCCTGTCCCACATCATTTTGCAGACTTTGTCTCAGTTCTTTATATTTTTCTGTACGTGATAATTTTTCCATAAATGATTCTCCACCCAGTTTTCTAATCCATTATACCAAAAAAACCACTCTGCGTGAACACGCAGAGTGGCCGACCGTTTCTTAACGATGTAACAGTGGTGAAATATGTTTATATAACAGCATAGTGATCAAAGACACAAGACCGCCCTTAATCAGATTGAATGGTGTTACGCATAACAGTACAAGAGAAAGCACACTGTTAATAGAAGAATGAATTGCCTGTCCCATACCAAGAATAGCTTCCATAGGGAATCCTGCAAGAGCAACATAAGCAGGAATCAATACGAGCCAGTTAAGTAATACACCGGCTACTGTCATGCACAAAGTACCGACAACCATACCGATAATAGCATTTTTCTTGGATTTGTTCTTTCTGTAAATAATAGAAGCAGGAACCGCAAATGCACATCCGATGATGAAGTTTGCAATTTCCCCTACACCCATTGTAGAAGAGCCTGTAAATAAGAAGTTCAATAAAATTTTAACGCCTTCGACCATTACAGCCTCGACAGGGCCCAGCGCAAAACCTGCTATAAGAACTGCTACTTCAGAGAAGTCCATCTTATAGAAAGACGGAGCAATTGGTAATGGGAATTCAATCAGCATTAAGATTTCGGCAATTGCAGCAAGAATAGCTACCTTTGCGATGGTTTTGACTGAAAATACAGTCGTTTTTGTGTTTGAAGTTGTTGTCATGGTTTTTTCCTCCTCTTCCCCGCAAAAATAAAACGGGGGTCTTCAAAGTAAAAACCTCCGGGTATTCTAAACATAATAAAAGTGATAAACATCTCTTTCATCCAGACTGTACTGTCGCCATTGGAATTTCACCAATTCAATCTGCTGTTGCAGAGTCGCGGGGTTTACCGCCGGTCAGGAATTTCACCTTGCCCTGAGTTTTACCACTGTTATTATAATAAGCATCTATATGTTTGTAAACCGTTATTGTATCAACAAAGCAAACAATTCAATCATTTTTGTCATAGTCAGTCCAAATAACTGAATAAAACAATACGCTTCCAGTACAACGGAAACTGTAAAAAGACATGCCTGTAACTCTTTTGAACATTCTGTGCATCTGCCGAATGCATTATGTCTTAAATACATGTCCATCACAAGCAACATTACCATCAGTAACATGCCGTAAACAGGATTTTTTCTGCACACAAAACCGGCAATTATAAAACCAGTCACCATAAATACACAATCCATGGAACCAACCGCAAAGATTCTTGCCAGTGAGATACCCTTGCGTTTCACCATACAGACAATCCATGCCAGTACGTAACTAAGTACTTCACATAGAATGAACAGGATTGTAAGACCAAAGACAATGGAAGCCGTACCTGTAAAGTTTAAAGATAAAAAACGAAGCCCTTTAGCATTCACAGCTTCCTGAAAAGAAATACCAAGAAAAACAGATATAACAAGCCACTTCACAACAAGTCTTAGAAGACTGGACAAAAAGCTTGCACTGATTTCCTCCTGTGCTTCATTTACCATACAGGAATACGGTTTAAAAAAGACATCTGTCAACTTATATTTCTTTCTGTTTATCAATGCAGTAATTTCTGCATTGCGACAAAATTCTTTCTTTTGTTTTCTGGTGAGTTTTACTTCCTCTTTAGAAGTATCCTGTACAGTTTGCATATGTACAATGCTTTCTTCATGAACATCAGAAGACTTTGCTGCAACATGGTTTTCTTTTTGTACAACAGGAGTTTCTTTTTCCTCAATCAGGAATATTTCACGTTTTGTTTTTGCTGAAACGTATGGCGTATGACGATATGCAACTACCCTTTTGTGTCTGTCACAAGGGGTTGCCGTTCTTCTAACATAGTGATTTACAAATTTCATGGTCAATCCTCTCCCTATCTATTGTACATAAAAAAATGTGCTTTCTGGCACATTTTATAAAATCTTAAGCTCTTCCGCAATATTTTCCATCAGATGTGGAAACAAGAATCGTTTCCCCGGACTGGATGAATAATGGCACCTTCACTTCAAGCCCTGTTTCCAACACAGCATTTTTAGAAGCAGAAGTTGCAGTATCACCTTTTACAGCCTGCTCACATTCTGTAATCTGTAAAGCCACCTTATCCGGAAGAATGACACCCAGGATTTCATTGTTGAACATAGAGATAGTCACATCTTCATTAGGTCTCAGGAATTTCATCTCCCATTCCAGTCTTTCATGTGGAATCTCAATCTGCTCGTAAGTTTCATTATCCATGAACACTAAAGAAGAACCATCATCATATAAATAGTTCATTGTTTTTCTATCTACAGTAATCTGTTCTACTTTACTGACACCGATATTTGAGAAGTTGATTTCCTTGATTACTCCGGAACGTAAGTTTCTGACTTTTACTTTTACATTCATCTTTGCCATAGCTGTCTTGTTCAGATCCAGAATCAAAACAGTATACAAATCACCTTCCAGTTCAAAACAAATTCCAGGTTTCAAATCATTTACACTGATCATTTTGTTATACTCCTTCCAAATTCTTACCACATCCATTTTAAAGTAATGGGAAAATGTGTCAATCAATTTCTATAACTTGTATAGTCAAGTACAATCTTTTTCTCTGTATTGACAAGTACTTCCAGTATTTCTTCCTTTTCACCATATAGCTGTACTTTTACAGTATCCTGCTGGACTTCCAAAGAACCGCTCACATTGTCACATATAAACTCTGATGACAGCAAGGTATCTTTCTGCAGTTCTGATTTGATATATTCAATGATCAGTACTTCCTGTTTAAAATACTCTGCATTTTCGCGCAGATTTAAAAACCCTTCAAACATCCTTTTCTGTATATACATGGAAACAGATACAAGAGTAGTACAAATCAGAAATCCTGAAAGGAAAAACACTGTGATAAAACCTTTACGATTCATACAGAAACCTTTCATACACCTCTCCATCTCTTACATATTCCATATACAGATCTCTTCCATACTGTACAAATGTACAAGCATCCACATCTGTAAGAAAAATCTGCGTTCCAGGCTGCATAATCAGGTTTTGATTCACATATTGCAGAGTATATTTTTCATTCTTGTATTCAAAACTTACACAATCTGGCATACAGTTCAAATCATAACTTAATAACAACAGTCTTCTTAACTGCTGAATACCAATTTCATCTTGCAGCTCTATCGCAAAAGACAATCCGGACATGGAAAGAAAGATAGACACAACCATAGTATGCATCAATACAGCACCTGCAATTAAAGTTATCAGATACTGAGACAGTACAAATCCCTTTATTAATCGCATATGTCTTTTTCCCTGTATATTGCCTGTAACTGAGTATCATTTTCATGGCGATAGGTTTCCAGTATTTCTTCACCGTTTCTGATACGCATATTCGCCGATACTACCAGTATAGCTGTCAAAGAACAGATACTCACAGCCACCAGAATCTCTGTCACAAAAAATCCCTTTTTATTTAAATACAAGCTTCCCTTCACCAAGTTCACTCACCACCACTCTGTTATCTATCTGAATTGTCTGTGCACTCCGTACATTTCCCTTTGCATTAAAATATACAGTTGCGTAAGCATTCGTGTACACTACATTTCTGCTTTCCTTCATAGCCTCCGTCTGAAATACAAGATAATCCGCAGGCCACAGATACTTATCCTGCATGTGCACCATATGTACAGGCAATGCACATAAAGACAGTATTGAAATAACCCCCATTACCATACACATTTCCACCAGGGTAAATCCTTTCTTATTCAATACGTGCGATGCCATCATAGATTACCAGTGTCTTACTTCCATCACAGGTTGTCTGATTTTCTTCCAGTAGACCTGCATTGACAAGATCTGAAATACCCGAAGGATATTCGTCATATTTCAATTTATATTCCAGTATTGCCGCATCTGCCACTTTTTCAAGACCTTTACATCCTTTCTGATTAACTATTTCCAGCGTATTTTTCACATTGGGAACCATTAACAGAAACAATACAGACAAAATCAGAACCACCA
>CAKVLT010000055.1 GCA_934757945.1 uncultured Bulleidia sp.
CTGGAAACAGAGTTCAATCTTAAAGAGTATGGTGAAACATTAAAGAATGAAGGTAAAGAAGAAGGGTTAAAAGAAGGAAAGGAAATCGGCAAACAGGAAGGCTTGGAAGAAGGACAGAAAATAGGCGAGCAGAAAAAAGCAGTGGAGACCTGTAAGAGAATGCTGGTCAATCCTGTGTATACCTTACAGATGATTCAGGAGTTAACAGGATTTACAGAAGAAGAAATTCAAAAGATTAAAAGGAAACTCAGGCAAGATAATTTAGTACTTTAAGATGAAAGAACCCTGTAGAGCAGATATGCTTTACAGGGTTTATTAAAAATGGATCTGGAATATATCCTTTTGGAAAGAGAATGTTTCATTGAATTGCCATGATGTTATTGCAGGAGTTCAGATGTGTATTACATAACCTTGGCAAGAGCGTTTAACAATACTTCTATAAAGATAAAGAATAATGCCTGGTTGTCTAAAAAAGAAAAGGAATTATCATGTGTGACACGAGGTATGGAGAAGTAATAGTCTACTTCATCCTTGAAAGGCAATGAAGGGTTGGTGGTGATCAAAGCAAACTGTGCACTCTGCTGATGAATGTCGTGCATACAGTTTTCATAGAATTTCAGATTATCTGCCACTGAGAAGGCAATTACAAGATCATCTTCCTTTAAGAGGTTCAAAGTGTCTGTAATTTCTACGGAATCCTGTACATATTTGGTGTCTATGCCTATACGTAATAAACGGCCTTCCAGTTGTTGTGCAGACAGTGCGGATCTGGAAATGCCCAGGATACGTATTTTTTTTGATCTCTTGATTTTACAAGCAAGGGAATGTAATTGTTCATCGGTTATATACTTGTTAAATTCCTGCAGAGCCTTGATATAGATATTGGTGATGGATATAGGAGAATCTTCATGATAGTTGGTGGATACTTCTGCATTATTACTGACAAGGAAACGGTTCAGAGCGTATTTGAATTCGGAGTAGCCTGAAAAACCCAGTTTTTTGGCAAAACGGATAAGTGCCGCCTTACTGGTGTTTGTTTCAACCGCAAGTTTTTCAATGGTATATCTTCCTGCGTCTGTCGGATGGTTTATGATGTAACAGGCTATATCCTGTTCGTTTTTTGTGTAGGAAGAGGACTGTTCCTGAATCAGATCAATAATATTCATAGGTGTCTCCTTTTGGTGTGTAGTGTATGCCAATCATTGTAACACAATTAACGGAAAATGAGAAAAAGTTCAAATTACATTGAAATAAAGTTCAGTGAGTGTATACTCATGATAGAAACTATAGAAATAGAAAGGAGTAGTTCACTATGAAAAAACCTAATATTGTGTATTTTGTGGCAGATCAGATGAGAAGTGATTCTTTACATCATCTGGGCTGTGAAGCCAGCCAGACTCCTAATCTGGATACGATTGTAAAGGAAGGTGTTTCTTTTGAAAATGCCTATTGTCAGAATCCTGTATGTGTTCCTTCAAGATGTTCTTTCTTAACAGGACTATACCCACATACAACAGGACACAGAACGATTCATTATCTGCAAAATGAAGGAGAACCTAATTTCCTGCGTACTATGAAAGAACAGGGGTATGAAGTTATATGGTGTGGAAGAAATGATATTATCCCTGCAGATCGTTCCAAAGCAGAATTCTGTGATCGTTACTATAACGGATTGGATATGGCAGATACGAAAGATCATCTATCCAAGAATCATGCAGTGCCGCATGCAAAGGAAGATCTTCCGGATGTTCCTGTACATACAGAACCTGGATATTATGCTCATTTCAGGGGAAAGATTTCTTATGAAGAAGCTCATGGACAGGGAAGCCATGGCATGGGCGGTGCTGACTGGGGCTGTGTGGAAGCTGCTTTAAATTACATTGAAGAAAAATCAAAAGAGCCAGATTCCAAACCATTCTTCTTATATGTCACACTGGCTTTCCCACATCCACCTTATGGATGTGAAGATCCATGGTACTCTGCTATTGACAGAAGCAAGTGTGAACATAGAAGACCTAGTGCTTTGACTTTAAATAAACCAAGTATGTTAAAAGGTATTGCAGAAAAACAGAACCTGAAAGACTGGGGAGAAGAGAACTTTATTGAAATGAGAGCTGTCTATCTTGCCATGGTATCCAGATTTGATGCTCAGTTCGGTATGTTGTGTGATAAGTTAAAGGACTGTGGTATGTATGATGATACAAGTATCTTTGTATTCTCTGATCATGGTGATTACACTGGAGATTACGATATTGCAGAAAAAGTACAGAACTGTTTTGATGATCCTGTAAGTAATGTACCGTTAATTGTTAAACCAGCTACACAGTTTAAAGTCACTCCTCGTATCTCCAAAGCTCTTGTAGAGTTAACAGATATTACTGCTACAGTAGAAGAGATGACTGGTGTGAAAACTGAATATGTGCATTTCGGTAAATCTTTATTGCCAGTACTTGAAGAAGAAAAGGAACATAAGGATGCAGTGTTCTGTGAAGGGGGCAGAATTCATGGAGAATACTGGGCTATGGAAAGAGGCCATAACCAGGACAGTGAATACTGGCCTAGATTAAGTACACAGTGTTCTGAAGGACCTGAGCACACTAAGGCAACCATGATTCGTATGGGTAATCTGAAATATGTCATGAGACTGTATGAAGAAGATGAATTGTATGACCTGGAGAAGGATCCAAAGGAATTACACAATATCATCGAAGATCCATCCTATGCTGAAGATGTGCAGAAGATGAAGAACAGAATGTTAACATGGTATATGGAAACAGCAGATATTGTACCAAACAGAAAAGATCCAAGATTCTAGTATGAAGTGACCGGAGGTATCTCTGGTTACTTTTTTCTTAAGAATACAAAAAAGAATGGAAGTTTCATGTTAGACTATTATCAACGTGTAAACGTAAAAACAGTACATATATTTATCTAAGATATATGTATGGAAAGGAAGGATGCCCTGTATGACTTCTCATACATTATCATATAATGACCCTTTATTCTTTCTGATATTCCTGCCTGTATTTGTATGTATCTACGGAATATGCACACCTAAACTGAGAAAATGGGTATTACTGGTATTTAATTATGTATTCTTACTGTTCTGGAGTAAGAAGTTAGTGATATGGCAGTTAGCTATCGTAATGATTTCCTGGGTGGTAGGTAAACTGTTAGGACATACCAAACATAAAAAAGCAGTGCTTAGAATCAGTATTCTTTCTATTCTGGGAATTCTTGGATATTTGAAATACTATAATTTTATAGGTTCTTTATTACCGATAGAATTTACTGCAAAACAGCTTGCCATGCCTGTTGGTGTATCCTATTATTCCTTACAGGCTATTTCTTATGTAGCAGATCTGTACAATGGAAAGCTGGAAACACCTGCTTCACTTATATCCTTATGTAACTATCTGAGTTTTTTCCCTACAGTAGTAGAAGGACCTATTACAAGATATTCAGAATTAAAAGAAGAACTGGAACAGTGTCATGGGGTGACCTATGATAATCTGCGTATAGGCTTTATCCGTATTCTCTTTGGTTTATATAAGAAGATGATACTGGCAGACAGAATCAATCCTGTGGTCAATACGTTGTTTACTTCCTATACCACCAATGGGTTCTTATGTGTACTGGCGGCTGTTCTATGTACTGTACAATTGTATATGGACTTCTCCGGTACGATTGATATTGCCATAGGTGCCGCAAGAATGTTTGGTTTTGTGTTACCTGAAAACTTCAGGCAGCCTTTCTTTGCAAAGAATGCGTCAGACTTCTGGAGAAGATGGCATATTACTCTGGGTACATTCTTAAAAGACTATGTCTTTTATCCTGTATCTTTAAGTAAACCCATTCGAAAATTAACCAAATACGCAAGAAAGCACTGGGGGAAAACAGCAGCCAAGTTCTTGGGACCTTCCATTGCCTTCTTCTGCGTATGGATGGGAAATGGTGTATGGCATGGTCCTAACTGGACATACATAGGGTATGGCATGTATTACTTTGTATTGGTTTTACTGGAATTATTCCTGGAGGGACCTTTAAAGAAGTCCAGGATAAATACAAACAGTACAGGTTTCAAAATCTTCAGATTTGTTAAACTATGTATCATTGTGGCTATTGGAGAAATGTTCTTCAGAGCAAGTACCTTTGCACAAGGGTGGACAATGTTTACCTCCATGTTTACAAGTTTCCAGTTACAGCAGGGTCTTGAAGTTATCCCTTCTTTAGGCCTGACGGGTAAGGAATGGATTGCCTTAGGTCTGTTATTTATACCAGTTATTATTGTCAGTGTCTTGAAAGAAAGAGGTATGCAGGTAGAAGAAAAGATACTCTCTTTACGTACACCATACAGATGGGCTATCTTATATTCCATCATGATTGCAGTGATTTTATTTGGTGCCTATGGTCCTGGATATGATGCTGTGGCTATGATGTATGCAAATTTTTAAAAAATAGAAAACAAGTGAAGTGTATGCAGCAATGCAATGACTTCACTTGTTTTGCATTACAGGTATTCTATTGGAAGAGCCATCAGGTTTTCTCGTAAATATGTCTTTTTATCTATCAGGCACAGAAGAATGCCTGTGCCTCTTTTTTTGTCTGGAATTTTATCCAGGACAGTGTTGGCAGATGCCATGGCAACTTTTGGATTTCCACTCATTTTGATTTCTATTGGATAGAGAACACCATTTTCTTCGATAACCAGGTCGATTTCGTTTTCTTTGTTTGAAGCTTTATCTTTTCCCCTGTAGTAGAAGATACTGAAGGAATAGTCTTTTCCTTCATTGGAATACGATTTCAAAATCTCTGAAACAATAAACGTTTCAAACAGATTGCCTGCTACAGCAGAGTTTTTTAAAGCGTCTGCAGATAGCCATTTTGTTAAATAACACACTAATCCTGTATCTCTGAAGTAAATCTTTGGGGATTTGATAGCCCTGGACAGACTGGAGGAACTGTATGGCTGTAATAAGTAAATGATTCCAGTTCTTTCCAAAACAGATATCCAGGCTTTAATAGTTGGCTCACTGACACCTACTTCACTGGCAATATTGGCATACTTCAGTATCTCACCAGTTCTTGCGGCAATACTGGTAAGAAATTTTGTGAAAGTGATACTGTCTGCAGAAATCAATTCGTGAATATCCCTTTCGATGTATGTAGATACGTAGGAAGAATAAAATTCCTGCCAGTCTCTGTCGATGACATATAGTTCCGGATAAGATCCTTTATGAATAATTTCCCATATATTGGAGTAAGATGTCAGATGTTTTTCTCTTTCCTGGATATATTCCTGAGTGGGTATGAAGTGCCTGTTAAATGGGATTTCATAAATTTCTCTTAAGGATAATCCAGATAACTCTGATATAGATACTCTTCCTGCAAGAGAATCGCTGACACCTTTCATCAGCTGTAATTTAGAAGAGCCAGATAGAATAAACTGACCTCTTTCTTCGGAGTTATCCACAATCAGTTTGATATTTTCCAATATTCCCGGTTCTTTTTGCACTTCATCAATAAAAAGTGGACAGGGGTTGTTTAAAAAGAATAACTTTGGCTCTTCATGTGCCTGAAGACGTGTTAAGGCATCATCAAAACTGGCGAGGGTATAGGAAGGAAAAGTCTCTTTTATAACCGTGGACTTTCCCACTTGTCTGGCTCCGGTGAGTAAAGCACATTTGCTGGTTTCTACACGTTTTTTCAGAATGGGAGTAATTGCGCGGGGAATATATTTCATAAAGCACCTCTGTCTAATGTAAAATACAACTTTATTATAGCCACAATATTTTGCGTATACAATATAAAAAAAGCGTCAAATCTAAATTGTGACCTTAGATCTGACACTATTCCGATTACTTGCCACTGGCAAAGTTAGTGAATGTGATTGTTTCTTTTTCCGGTAATCCGTATTTTTCTTTGCCTAAGGCAAAGCTTTTAACCATGAAGGCAATATTTTTTCCTAAAGTTCTCATGGTCTGTAAGCCTTCAGCATCTTTTAAAACTTCTTCTGCCTCTCCTCCATACACCATATTCCAGTACTGACTGGACGCAATTGGCATGGAGCTGATGGAGAAATATTTATTCAGTACATCAAAGGAAGCGGTATTACCACCTCTTCTGCAGGTAACAACTGCGGCACCTACTTTCATAGTCTTATCGATATCAAAAGTACTGAAGAAAAGCCTGTCCATAAAGGAGATAGCTCCTCCTGCAGGAGAACTGTAGTATACTGGTGCTCCTATAACAAAAGCATCGGCTTCTTGTAACTTAGGCGCAATTTCATTGACAATATCCTCAAATACGCATTTGTGTGTCTGTCTGCATTTTCTACAGCCAATACAACCACGAACATCTTTATTGCCTACATGAATCAGTTCTGTTTCCATGCCTTCTTTTTCCAATGTGTTTTTGAGTTCTGTTAAAGCTGTGTACGTACATCCGTTTGCCCTTGGGCTGCCATTAATCAATAATGCTTTCATACTTGTGTTCTCCTTATTCTCTTTATCCTTATTCATAGCAAACATCATTTTCTTCGTCAATGAAGATGACCAGTCATGTATGGTAAAATACTGTATATCAAAGGACGTTATTACTTATGACACAATACGCTCAACAGGATCTGCAGGTTTTACATCAGCAAGAAGAAGATTTCAGATATCCGGTATTTACCAGTAAAGATGCTTTAAAACTTGGATTAGCTATCATTGAAGAAGCAGAAAAAGAGGACAGAGGTATCGTGATACGTATTGTAAGAGAATCAGATGGTTTTGTCCTGTTTCAATATGGTATGGATGATAAAGCAGAAAGAAATTATGTCTTTGCAGAAATGAAAAGACAATGTGTACTACAGTATCACCATAGCAGTGCATGGTGTTATGTGGCAAGCAGACTTGGAATAATAGATGTACAGACTTCAGGTGGCAGTTATCCTGTACTATTACAGGATGGAACATGTACAGCCACAGTATCCGTCAGTGGATTACATGAAGGTAAAGATCATACTGTAATACTGGCAGCATTGGAAAACATCTTTCATAAGAAAACAGTAAAATTTGAAAAGGAGCTGGTATAAGCATATGAAGTGGGGAATTATAGGCGCAGGAAATATTGCTAAAAGATTTGCACAAAGTCAGAGTCATATAGAGAACAGCTGTATTTTTGCCATCAGTGCACGTAATCATGAGAAAAGAGAAATATTTAAAGAAACTTATGGAGTACAACATGCATATTCTACTCCTTTAGAAGTATTAGAAGATACAGAAGTAGAAGCAGTGTATATAGCATTGCCTCATCACCTGCATTATGAGTGGTGTAAAGAAGCTATTCTTCACCACAAAGCAGTATTTGTAGAAAAACCAGCCTGTTTACATACACAGGAAATAGAAGAATTACTTACTTTAGCAAAACAGGAGAAAGTATTATTTATGGAAGGCATGAAGTCTTTACTTACTCCTGCCTACAGAGCCTTTAAAGAAAATAACTTAAACAACATACACTCTATAGAAGTACAGACAGGCTTTGTATTACCAGAAAAAGACAGAGGCTATACCACAAGTAAAGAATGTGGAGGATGTCTGTATGATATGGGAATCTATGCATTAGGCTTATTAAGTGATTTATGTAAAGGAGATATGCATATAGATTCCCTGCATAGAGACCTGGAACATGATGTGGATTTCCATGATGATATCCATGTGACCATAGGTAACTGTAAGGTACATATGCTTTGTTCTTTTAAAGAAAGGATTTCTAAAGCTACCATACATACAGATACACAATCTTATGTACTAGATCCCATACACAGACCATTAGTATGTAATGGTACAGAATACCCTTATGTAGTAGATGACTTCTATGGAGAGATAGAACACTTTATTCATCTCTATGACAATAACATGACAGAAAGTCCAATAGTAACCTACACCAGTATGTACAATCATATCCACTGGATGGAAGAGATACATAATAAGATGAAGGAAGGGTGAAACCTTCTTTTTAAAATGGATTGTTTGCAGGTGTAAACACAGATGGTAGATGAATATGTAGTTGAATGTTTATAGTTGTAAAAAACAGAGGTCAAAAGAAAAGAGCATTCTCAACAATAGAGAATGTTCAAAAACACCTTGAAATTTATTGTGCTTTAGCGATAGTTACTTCACCAGTCTCGACATTTCCAGTTACAGTCCATGTTGAACCGTCAGTTACTGCTGCAACATCTTTCCCGGCAATGTCAATCGTAGTAGCATCTTTGGTTTTCCCAGATTGCCAATTTGGTTTTGTCTGAGTGGCTTTAACAGTTGCTGTATATATTCCGCTTTTATATTGAATGTTATTTTGAGTATCTTCTGTCTGTGGATCTGTCAAAACATCAGTAGATACAGCTGCATAAGCAGCTCTAATGTTAGCCATATCTGTAGCTTCTCTAGCCTTTTCTAACTGACTAGAGAAAATTGGAATTACGTTTGATACCTTTCTGTGGTGCAATGGTAAAGAACATAAAATGTATTTTAGATTCTTCTCCTACTTCAGCATCTAAATCTAAAAACCTTTTTTCTACTTTCTGATTCACATTTTCATAATGACCACTTTTCATATCTTTATAAAAAGAAGTCATCTTGGCAATAAAATTAAAGATGTCATCAAAAGTAATAGAGGTATAGTATTTGGATTGAGCAATCACCAGATCAGAAGTATCACTGTTAGAATCTGTTAATAAAGCATCTACTCCCCCATCATACTGTCCATCTACTACTATATTTTCTATTGCAGTATCATCTAATACCAAAGCAGGATTTTTATAGTAAGTTGCTTTGACAGATAAAGAAGAAAAGACAAAATCATCACTCTTATCTTTCAGATAATGAGAAGATTCTTTAAGTGCATGAATTTTATTATGAATGATATCGTATGTTTCTGAATATTAGGCATATTTATGTACACGTCCTTTGTTTGTGATCTCTTATCACACACTAGATCCACCAAAAAGATTTCTCCTTGCTTTTATCCTTTAATGATGCTGTATGTAAATACATTCTGTCAAAACGAAATACTTTCAGTTATGTTTTCAAGAATAGGCATAAAACCTTCTGTTTATGGTTATATTACAGTAATTATTCTTTTTACTTTTCCAAAGTAAACGGTATAATTAATCTTGTAATAACAAAAGGAGATTATGAACAATGAAAAAAACATTACATAACAAAAAGGGATTCACATTAGCTGAATTACTTATCGTCGTTGCAATCATTGCAGTATTAGTTGCAATTGCAATTCCAATTTTCACATCACAGTTAGAGAAGAGCCGTGATGCAGTAACGGTTGCAAATTTAAGAGCTGCTTATGCCGAAGCCGCATCAGAATACCTTACGTCTAATGGAGAGGCTGTTACAAATGGTGATGTAAGCGTTGCAGCACCTGAGACAGACGGGAGCGTTGTTGTCACAGTATCTAATGTTGCAATTAAGGGGACTGATTCAAAAGATTTAAGTGGGATTGATAAAGAGCTTCCATTCGATGTTTCTAAATGCTATAGCAAGCTTAATATTTCAGGTTCTACTAAAACTGCCACCGTTAAATTTACGTATGCAAAGGGCGCATCTAAGCCAACTTTCTCAATGGACTAACTGGCGTTTTAGTCGCTATTAATATCTCAATCTTCGCATCTCAGATGGAGAAGAGGAGAGAAGCAACTGATGCCGCTAATTTAAGAGCTGCTTATGCTCAGGTTTCTGCTGAATTACTTACAAATTCTGATCCAGTGGTAACTTCAAAAACCAGTGCCGCTGTAAAGATCACAGGTAAGACTGCTGGATTCGAAGGCATTTCTGAAATTGCAGGCGTATCTACTACTACAGACACCACTTTACAAGCTGCAGTCTCTGGTCAGAGCATCACTGTTACTGTTAATGAAAATAGTAAGGTGCCGACATTTGCTGTTTCAAAATAAATTATACGTAAATAATATGTGTCCATCCTCCACGCGAGGATGGGTTTTCGTGTTAGGGTTGCCAGAGATGGCGGCCTTTTTGTGTACAATATTTAACTCGACCGACATACTCGTGGATAAGAAGAATGCGGAGGCGGCGATGCATATCGTGCGAATGATGATGTGAAGACGTAGGCATTGTCCGGCGGGAAGTAAGCGGCTTCGATGGCGGTTACTGGCATTTAGCTATATTCATGAATGATATTTCAGCAATTACGCGCATTGATTGTGGGTATGCGGACGCGTAAAATTATTCTCGGTGATTGCCGCAATGTATTGGGGACTGCCTATCAGGAAATCGGGGTATGAGTATGGAGATATTACTTCAGAATAAGTGGATTTGGGTGTGTATCACACTGTTGCTTCTTGAGGAGGTGCTTCGGCGTCTGACGCCGAAGATCAAGGGTGCATCCGGTGAGGTGATGGTCAGCTGGGTGCTGTCGCATCTGCCGAAGGAGCAGTATACGGTGATTCATAATGTGATGTTGCAGACGGAGCGAGGGACTTCGCAGGTGGATCATGTCGTGGTATCGGTATATGGCATTTTCGTAATCGAGGTGAAGAATTATACGGGCTGGATTTCGGGAACGGAAAACAGCAGTCAATGGACGCAGACGATATATAAGACGAAGAATCGGTTCATGAATCCGATTCATCAGAACTATGGGCATGTGAAGGCCATCGAAGCGCTACTTCAGGATCCGGGGATTCCGATTTATCCGATCGTGACATTTCCGGGAGATGTGAAGCTGAAGGTGAGCGTACAGAAAGCAAAGGTTGTGAAATATGGATATCTGAATGATACAATCAAGGAGCTGTCGATTGAAAAGGCGATGGATGAAGCGAGAGTGTGCGAGATCATGACGATGCTTCAGGACGGAAACATTGACAGTGCGGAAAATCGGAAGGCGCATGTGGAAGCGATTCATGCGAAACAGAACGCTATCAAGGCCGGCGTGTGCCCGCGATGTGGTGGACAGCTGGTCGAGCGGAACGGCAGGTATGGAAAGTTTATGGAATGCAGCAACTACCCGAAGTGCAGATACGTGCAGAAGATGTGATGCGGAATACAACATTTGGACACGCCCTGGAAGAAAAGTCAGATAAAGGAAGTATATAATGAAGCATCAGATGCTCAGAAGGGAGAGATGCGAAATATGTGTGAGATTCTGGATAAGATTGAGAACAGAGGAATAGAAAAAGGAAGGGCGGAAGGAATAGTTGAAGGAAATACAGAAGGAAAGAATCGGATGGCAGACCTTGTGAAAATCCTGCTTACCGAGAATCGCATCGAGGATGCGAAGCGTGCGGCAGAGGATCTGGCATATTGCGATGAGCTGATGAAGCAGTATGGGATTGGCTGAGAGAGACTGATTCGTGATAGGACGGATTCCCTTATATGATCAAATATGACATAGAATAAAACTAAGCGACGAGAATGGATTCGCAGTGAATCAGTCTCGTCGCTTATGCTTTATCTACAAGAAGTTTTTGCTGTGTGGATGCGTGATGATGTGAAGACGGAGGCATTGGCGACGGGAGAGTGCGGCTAGCCGAACTGTCTGGAGTTGTCGCCTTGGATTTTTCCGTTCTGGTCGAGGTACGGAGCGGTCTGGATAGGTTTAGCGTCATTTAAGGAAACGTACACATAGATGCAGTCGCACTGTTTGTGCTGTTTGGCCTGGTCACAAACGGTTTTGGCCATGTTATTGACTTGAGCGGATGTTTGGTTGGTAATCGGTTCCAGCCTGCCATCTGTATATTTGAAGTAAGCCATTTGGGTGCCGTTAATACTTGAGACATATCCAGTTTTGTCATCATAAAATGCGGTGAGTGCCATGGATTTTGCGGCACGGATATTCGCCTTATTTACAGCGTCGACGGCTTTACTGCGCTGTGCTGTGAAAATCGGCACTGAGACCGCGACGAGTACACCGATGATGGCGACTACAATCAGAAGCTCTGCGAGCGTGAAGCCTTTCTTTCGGTTCATATTTCTATTCCTTTCATAGGGCATGCAACGTGATGTGAGGCTCGTAATATGCGAAACGCATATGCATGTTCATATGAGGTATGGTAGCACAAAATTCAGGAAGTGGACAATAATATAAGATAAAAAAAGATATTCAAAAGATGGTGGGGGGCAGGCCCGGGAAGAAAAAGGTTTGCGATGCTTAGAATACGGTTTTGAGATATGATTATAGGCAGAAGCAGAGGACGCGATCAGAGAGGGCTTCGTAAACTGATGGAAGCGAATGATTTTGCAAAGCTCGCACTGCTGCAAGATGCTGCAAATACTGATTCTACAGGTCAGGCTATTCTTCATTATGAGGGTGGTACTGGTAATACCACTGGTGGCAGTACAGGTGGGGAATCTTCAGGAGAAGAATCTGGTACTACTGGTGGAAATACAACAGGTGGTTCTGGTAACACAGGAGGAACAGGTACTGGTACAAATACAGGATCTAGTACTTCAGCGACCTTTCCTGAATTTACTATACATCATGTGATTCCAATTGCTGTGGATTCAAGTACTGGTGTTACTGTTACACAAGGGAATGTATGTAGTTATAATGGCAGATATTATGTATGTATTGCAAATTATAATGCATCTGCAGGATTGAAAAGCTATGAAAATGTCATTCCAGATGGTAACAAGTGACCATATCTTGAACTGGTAAGTAGTGCGACTGTGTTAACCAATACTGATTTTAAATATGAGAATAGTACAGCTCCTTATTTCCAGAATGGTTCAGGAATTCCAGTAGGGACTATTCATAAAACTTCAGATGGAAAAGTATATATTCTAAATGCTGTTTATGGTAAAGAAAACTGGTGTGACTTGCCAAGTTCTAACAGTAACGTAACCGCTACATAATCTGTACCTATTCAATAATAATAAAATTTGCGATGATGACACTGGAAAACAAAACGTATCCA
>CAKVLT010000056.1 GCA_934757945.1 uncultured Bulleidia sp.
AAAATGATGCAAAATCCGCAGCTCTTGCAGAACTGTGGAAAGGATCCATGCAGGGTATTGAAAACGGTTCTGTGATTACATTGGGTACAGGTATCGGAGGAGCTTTGATTTTTAACGGAAAACTGTACAGAGGTTCTACCTATGCTGCAGGGGAATTTTCCTGTGTTTCCTTAAGACTGGATTTGCCATATAGTCCAACACATATGTGGGCTAAACAAAATGGTGTAGGAAGACTTGTAGAAGACTATGCTGAACGTATTGGAGCAGATGCTTCAACACTAAATGGAAGAATTTTGTTTGCAAAAGCCAATGAAGGCGATAAAGATGCGCTGGATGCTATTGATGCATTTACTCAGGGCATTGCAACAGGAATTATATCCTTACAGACAATTGTGGATGTACAAAGAGTTGCTATTGGTGGAGGGGTTTCCAAACAACCTATGTTAATGGAATCTCTGCATAAGCAATTACATTCCATGTACGATCCGTACAGTGCTTTCCTGCCTGCAACTTTACCGGAAGTAGTTTCTTGTACTTTTGGAAATGATGCAAATATGATTGGAGCTTTATATCATTATCTGAATGAAGTAAAACATTAAGAACAGCTTTTTACAAAGCTGCTCTTTTTTTGTGGTAAAGTAGTGTCATGTCAAAAACACAGGAAACACTTTCTCTGGAAGCTGCATTATATGCACTGAGTGAAAAGAAAAGATATTATGGATGTACTGAAGTGACCATTGGATTTAAAAAAACAGGACATGGAGACGAAATAGTGGATTTTATGTCTTTGGATGCCGATGGGATTTTTCGCTGTTATGAAATAAAAGTCTCTTATGCCGATTTGAAAACAGACAATAAGAAATCATGGTATGGTGATTACAATTATCTTGTGATTTCAGAATCCATGTCTTTACAGGATATAGACTATGATGCCTATATTCCTCCTTATACAGGTATTCTTGTTGGTGAAGATCTGCATGTGAAAAGGAAGGCAAAACAATATCCTGTTAATGACAGAGTAATGTTGCAGATGTCTTTGTTAAGAAGTGTCTATTGGAAAATGCTGCAATACAAAAAAGCAGGAAATCTGGATGACATGAAAGCATTGGTGAAACAACTTGAAGAAACACAGAAAGAATTCGCCTCTTATACACAGAAGGTAGATAGAAAAATGTGGACAGTAACAGATTATGAGCATTACTATGCTTTAAATCATCAGTTGCCTTATTTTAATCTTGAACAACAGGTTAAAGAGGAAAGAAGACAATACTTTTTACGTAATAAACAGGATTTTCACTGGATTCAAGAAGAAACATATACCTGTCCAATATGCGGATACAGACAGGAAAAAGAAACCAATTTCTGTCCGCAATGCGGTACGGATTTACGAGAGCTTTGCAAATAAAGCTCTTTTTTTATGCTTTTTACAAAGACTTAACATACAAAGCAGATTTTACGCATATTTTGCAATTGCCTTTTACAGGATTTAACACAAGAAATATATCTTATCTGTGTACCAAGGAGGAAAGATACGGTATATGAACACAAAGAAATTATTGGCGGGTGTATTAGCACTTGCTGCATTAGCAGGATGTGGAGGAACATCTTCAGACACAACAAAAGACAAAACTGAAGCAAAAACAGCTTCAGAAGATTCTCTTGCAGGAACAGTGACAGCCTCTGGTTCCAGTGCTTTATTACCATTAGCACAGGCTGCTGCAGATAAATTCATGGAATCTAATCCTGATCTGGTTATCACAGTCAATGGTGGTGGATCTGGTGAAGGCTTAAAACAGGTAGCAGATGGAAGTGTAGATATCGGTAACTCTGATGTCAGTGCAGAAGAAAAACTGGATGCTGATGTTGCAAAGACATTAACAGATCATGAAGTAGCTATTGTGGCTATGGCTCCTGTAATTAACAAAGACTTAAGCATCACATCATTAACAACAGATCAGTTAGTATCTATTTTTACTGGTAAGGTTACTAACTGGAAAGATGTAGGCGGACCTGATGAAGAAATTCTTCTGGTTACAAGACCAAGTTCTTCCGGAACAAGAGCTACTTTCAAAAAGTGGGCTTTAAATGGTGAAGATGAAGCTAGCAATGAAGCTCTTGAAACAGATGACTCAGGTACATTAGTACAGACAGTCAGCACAAATAAAGGTGCTATTGGTTATGTTGCATTAAGTTATCTGGTAAATAACACAGATGTTCAGGCAGTTGCTATTGACGGCGTTGAACCAACTCTTGAAAATGCATATTCTGGTGATTATAAAGTGTGGTCTTATGAACATATGTATACAAATGGTGAAGGTTCTAAAGAAGCACAGGCATTCATCGAATATATGTGTGGTGATGAATTCTCTTCTGAAGTAGAAAAGTTGGGCTATGGTGTTGTATCCAAGTTAAGCGACAACGCAGTAAGCTCACATAAATAAGCTAAAAACAAAAAGAAATCAGACAATGCCGGGATTACCCCGGCATATGTTCTGTAGGAGAAGATATGGATGTATTTACTCAAAAAATGGTAAAACAGGATAAAGCCATGAAAATGGTCTATACAGTATGTGGGTTGCTGATAATTGCTATCACTGTGGCAATCGGCGCTTTCCTTCTTTATAAAGGATGCGGCACATTTACAACAGCAGGTCACTCTGTTACAGAATTTCTGTTTTCCTCACAGTGGGCTCCTAAAGATTCTTCCTCTGAGTTCGGAGGACAGATTGGAGCACTGGTATATATTGCTGGATCCCTTTTGACATGTGGGCTGGCATTGGTTATCTGTATTCCGTTTTCTGTAGGATCAGCAGTATTCTTATCCGAAATCAATCCTAAACTGGGAGAAAAAATCTTCAGACCTGCAGTTGAAATTTACGTTGGTATTCCAAGTGTGGTATATGGGTGGATTGGTCTTACGGTGCTTGTTCCGTTTATCAGAGATATTTTTCACGCAAAGATGGGTGGCTTCTCTGTATTAGCAGCGTCTATTGTTCTTGCGGTAATGATTTTTCCTACCATTACTACTGTTGCTGCAGATGCTATAAAGTCTGTGCCTGATGGATACAGAGAAGCAGCCTATGGTATGGGTTCTACAAGATGGCAGGTTACCAGACATGTTGTGTTACCTGCAGCTTTCTCAGGTATTGCCACAGGTGTCATCCTTGGACTTGCAAGAGCAATAGGTGAGGCACTTGCCGTTGCCATGGTAATCGGTAAAACAAGAAGTTTCCCGAAGGACCTTCTTTCCCCGACAAATAATCTGACCGCAGCTATTGCTTCGGATATGGGAAATACTGCTAATGGCGGCGAACATAATATGGCCTTATGGACAATGGCATTATTGTTGTATTTGATTTCCATTACATTGATCTTCATTATTCATAAGATGTCACATAAAGGAGAAAAAGTATGAGCTTATTGGAAAATCAGGAAATAGTGAGTGAGGATACTGAAGCTAAAGTAATCCGTCATGCACGTCTTGCAGACAGAATCATGACTGGTGTGTTCAGTTTTGCCGGGTGGCTTATGCTGCTGTTCCTTATTTTTTTAACAGGATATATTTTAATAACTGGTTTCATGGATTTTAAGCCTGCATTTCTCTCTGCCTCAAAGAATGGTATTCTGAATCAGCTGTTTAACACTGTGTATCTGGTCATATTATCTCTCATCATTTCCGTACCGTTAGGTATCGGAGCAGGGGTGTATCTTGCAGAATATGCAAAACCTGGAAGACTGCTGAATTTTCTTCAGATTTCCATTGAATCTTTATCCTCTCTGCCTAGTATTGTTATAGGATTGTTTGGATACCTTGTCTTTATTCTTATGACAGGTATGAAATGGAATTTATTTGCAGGGTCTCTGGCTGTTTCCATACTTTCTTTACCATTGATTACAACAGAAACAAATTCGGCCATTCGTTCACTTCCAAAAGAATATAAGGAAGGTTCTCTTGCAACAGGTGCAACCCTTGCTCAGACAATCAAGCACGTATTGCTACCTGCTGCAATGCCACAGATTTTAACAGGTGTCATCATGGCTGCAGGAAGAGGATTCGGTGAAGCAGCTGCACTTCTTTATACAAGTGGACAGTCTACTGTTATTCACTGGTCTAACTGGAACCTTACTTCTCCAACCTGTCCTTTGAATCCTTTCAGAGCAGGTGAAACATTATCCTTACACATCTGGGTAATGAGAACAGAAGGTTCTTTAAATCCTAATGCTACGGCAATTGCAACATTTTCCTCGGCTATCCTTGTCTTATTAACATTGTCATTCTCAGTAATTACAAGAAGGATGTCCGATCGTATACAGAAGAAGAATCAGAAAGGCTCTTAAGGTATGAGTAAGATCAATATTGAAAACTTAGATTTATATTATGGTGATTTCCATGCACTGCATGGTATTTCCATGGCGATTGAACCAAATGAAATTACTGCATTTATAGGTCCTTCAGGATGTGGTAAAAGTACATTGCTGAAATCTTTAAACAGAATGAATGATATGGTGGAAGGCTGTAAGATTACAGGTTCCATTACCTTGGATGATCAGGATATTTTCGGACAGGATCTCGATGTTAATGTCTTGCGTAAAAGAGTAGGTATGGTCTTTCAGAAGCCTAATCCATTTCCTATGAGTGTCTATGATAACGTTGCTTATGGTCCGCGTATTCATGGCATCAAGAATAAAAAACAACTGGATGAAATTGTAGAAAGAGCTTTAAAGAACGCAGCAATCTGGGATGAATTAAAAGACAGATTGAAGAAATCTGCTTTAGGACTTTCCGGTGGTCAGCAGCAAA
The DNA here is from genome assembly GCA_934757945.1 of uncultured Bulleidia sp. Lineage (GTDB taxonomy): Bacteria > Bacillota_I > Bacilli_A > Erysipelotrichales > Erysipelotrichaceae > Bulleidia. The sequence goes on from CAKVLT010000056.1 coordinate 4,802, forward strand.
GATTATGTATTGCAAGAGCTCTTGCATGTGATCCTGAAGTATTGTTGATGGATGAGCCTACAAGTGCTCTGGATCCTATTTCTACAAGTAAGATTGAAGATCTTGTCATTGAACTGAAGAAGAAATATACAGTTGTTATTGTCACACATAATATGCAGCAGGCTGTTCGTATTTCTGATAAAACAGCTTTCTTCCTTTTGGGCGATTTAGTGGAATACGGTAAAACTGATGAGATTTTCTCTAATCCTAAGAATAAGAAAACAGAGAATTATATTACAGGAAGGTTTGGTTGATACTTATGCGTAATCGTTTTGATACTCAGTTGGAACATTTAAACGAGTCTATGAAAGAAATGGGAATTCTTTGTGAAGATTCTATAGGCAACGCTATTGATTCTTTAATGGACGGTAATGTCAAAAAGGCACAGAAGGTTCTTGGAAATGTCGTTTCCATTTCCAGAAAAGAAAGAGAAATTGAAGGCATCTGTCTGAAACTACTCATGCAGCAACAACCTGTAGCTACGGATTTAAGAGTTATTTCTTCTGCATTAAAAATGGTTTCCGATCTGGAAAGAATCGGTGATCAGTCAGGAGATATTGCAGAAATTGTGGTGACTGAAAGTCTTTCTGCAGCTAATGATATTCTTAATCTTCAGGAAATGGCTAATGCAGTCAGTGCCATGGTGAAAGACGCAATTAATGCCTTTGTGGATAAAGATGAAACTTTGGCGAAATCTGTAATTCAATGTGATGATATTGTTGACACTTGTTTTGTGGAAGCTAAAAAGAAACTGATAGAGATTTTCTCTGGTAAAGAAGTGAATATGGAATATGCACTGGATTTACTGATGATTGCCAAATATTTTGAAAGAATTGGGGATCATTGTGTCAATATCGCACAATGGGTACTATTCTCTATTACAGGTGTTCGTGAAGGAAATACAAATTGACCCTCTCCCAGATACGGCTTGAAAAAGCTGTATTTTTTTATGCCTTTCAGTTAAGATGAATGCATATATACAGAGGTGAAATATGGGAATTGTTGTTTTCGGGGCTACTCTTGTGGATATCAAGGGATATCCATTTGGTAAGTATGTCCCTACAGGTAGAAATGCAGGAAATGTGGTGCAGGTACACGGTGGTGTAAGCAGAAATGCAGTAGAAGATATTGCCAATGTGGAGTTAAGACCAACCTATGTTTCTGTATTGGACCATTCCGGTATAAGTCAGGAAATCGTAGAAAAACTGAAAAGACATAAAGTTGAGACAAAATATATACGCTATACAGATACAGGTCTTGGTAAATGGCTTGCAATCTTTAACAGAGAAGGGGATGTAGTCGGTTCTATTTCACAAAGACCGGATCTTTCTGAAATTAAGATTACGTTAAAGGAATATGGAGAAGAAATCTTCGAAAACGCAGACAGTATTGTCGTGGAAATTGATATGGATGCGGATATTTTAAAAACTATCTTTCAGCTTGCTAAAAGGTATCATAAAAAAGTATTTGCGATAGTTTCCAATATGTCCATTGCCATGGAAAGAAGAGACTTAATGAAACAGACGGACTGTGTGGTTTGTAATCAGGAAGAGGCAGGTTTGCTGTTCTCTGAAGATTACAGCAATCTTTCTCCATCAGAACTTGCTGAAATCATTGATGAAAAAGTAGAACAGGCACAGTTTACAAGAATGGTTGTTACCATGGGAGAACAAGGTGCCGTTTATGCAGAAAAACATGAAGATTACGGTACAATTCCTGCTAAAAAGACAATTGTACAGGACACTACAGGATGCGGAGATGCTTTCTTTTCAGGTGTATGTATCGGACTTACTTATGGAAAAAACTTAAAGGAATCCTGCGAAATAGGTACAAGACTCGCTTCTAGTGTCATTGCTACAAAAGAGAATGTGTGCCCGCGATTTTTGCCGAGTGAATTTGATTTGGATGTAGAAGTGGAAAAGTGATGGATTCCATCGCTTTTTTTACGAAATCTTACATAATTCTTACATTCTTTCTTTTTACTTGTTAAAAAATGAGCATATAATAGTAAATGTTTGAAAGGATGTTTATATGTCAGAAAACAAGATCTATCACATCCTGGTAATTAATCCAGGCAGTACCAGTACAAAAATCGCAGTATTTGAAAATGAGAAATGTACATTATCCAGAAGTGTATTTCATGATTCTTCGGAATTATTAAAATACCCTACTATCAATGATCAGCTGAACTATCGTATGCATGTCATTCGTCAGTTTTTAAAAGATTCCAAAGTGGATCTGCATCATATTGATGCAGTTGTAGGAAGAGGCGGACCATGTTATGCATGTGAAAGCGGCTGTTATGTTATTGATGAAAAGCTGATTGAAGACACAAGAGATGTGAAAGGTCATTTCTATCATAGCTCCATGTTAGGTGTCCAGATGGCTTATGAATTCCAGCAAAGATACGGTGGTATTGCTTTAATGGTAGATGCTCCTGTAGTGGATGAACTTTGTGATGAAGCACGTATTACCGGCGTGAAAGGTATTTACAGAAGGGCTACGGCACATGTATTAAATGCCAAGGAAACTGCAAGAAGATATGCAGCTTCCATTGATAAAACCTATGAAGATTTAAATCTGATTGTTGCACATATTGATGGAGGTATTTCCATTACAGCGCATAAACATGGCCGTATGATCGATGGTAATGATGCAGGTGGAGGCGAAGGACCATTCACTCCTACAAGAATGGGTTCCATGGCTGTTACAGACGTTCTGGATTATCTGTTTGATAAAGATCCATCTGAAGTAAGAAAGCTGTGTTCTCAGGCAGGAGGCCTTTCTTCCTGGTTTGATACAAGTGATGCTCCAAGCATTTATTATGACAGGGTAAGAAAAGGTGATAAGGAAGCAGAAAGAGTATGGACTGCCATGCTGTATAACTGCAATAAATGGATCTGTATGATGGCTGCGCCTTTACAGGGGAAAGTTGATGCTATCTTATTGACTGGAGGTCTTTTAAGAGTCCCTGGTGTTGTGGATTATGTAAAACAGGGATGTGAATGGATTGCTCCAATTACTGCATTCCCTGGAGAATTTGAACATGAATCTATGGTGGAACATGCTATTGCAGTACTGGATGGAAAACTGACACCTAAAAAGTATACAGGTAAACCTGTATGGGATGGATTTAAGGACTAAGAGCTGTGTTTCAGCTCTTTTTTTGATTCTTTTTCAGTAAAAAACTGTATTTGCTATATAATAAAAATGATGTTTTTACAAAAAAAGAAATCGAGGCATGGGGAATGGATAAACACAGCGAAGCTGCTAAGAAAATAGTAAAAAAGTGTTATGTAGTAGGATTGATTTCTTTTCTTATTTTTCTTTTGATAGAAGGTGTCTTTAATACTTACAGATCAAATTCTCTTAAGGAAAGTGCTACATATACTGCCAGGAGTACAGTAAGACGTATTAAATCACAATTGGATCAATACGTTGTTATATCAGATTTTATGGAAAATGCACTGCATGAAGGATATATACTTGATGAAGATTCTTTTGATTCCTTAACAGCATTATTTCCAAATGAAAATGGTATTATTAAAGCTTTTGAACTTGCACCTGATGGTATTGTCACCAATATTTACCCTATGGAGGGAAATGAGCAGGCTCTTGGTCTGAATATTCTCACAGAACATGTACGTAAATATGATGCTGATCGTGCCAAGCAAAGTAAGGAATATACTCTTGGAGGCCCTTATACATTAAAACAAGGAGGAATGGGAGCACTTTTATTTAATCCTGTTTATCAGATGGATGATAAAGGAGAAGAATCTTTCTGGGGATTTGTGGTGCTTGTAATTGACTGGGACAGGTTTATTGATGAAATAGGACTGGATAAACTTCAGGAAGCTTCCTATTGTTATGAAATATGGTCCGTAGATAGTCAGGATAATGAAAGAGTTGTTCTGGCACAAAGTCAGGAAAAAATGCCTGGAGGCAGTATTACAGTAGAGTGTGAGATTCCTAATTATACATGGTATGTGGATATTGTTCCTTCCAATGGCTGGATTCCATTACAGGAAAAGATAGGTATAGGCATTCTATGCTATATTCTTTCTTTGATGGTCTCAACTATTTACTACCAGATTTCCAGTAAAAACTATCAGAAACAGCAATATGCCATGGAAATGAAAAAATCTGCATTACAGGCTGAAAATGCTAACGAAGTAAAGACAAGATTTCTGTTTAATATGTCTCATGATATTCGTACACCAATGAATGCTATTATGGGCTTTTCCACATTATTGGAAAAGAATCTCGAGAATCATGAGAAAGCAAAAGAGTATCTGAAAAAGATTCAGTCTTCCAGTAAGCTTCTTCTGACGATTATCAATCAGGTACTGGAAATGTCACGCATTGAAAGTGGAACCTCTGTATTGCATCTTGAGGCAGAAGACTTACACGGCCTGTTTCAAACTGTCAGTACTGTATTCGAATCTGACATTCAGAAGAAACATCTGCAATATTCCGCGCATATAGATATTCAGCATATCTATGCTTTCTGTGATAAAACAAAACTGCAGGAAATTTTCCTGAATATTTTAGGAAATGCCATTAAATATACGCCGGAAAATCATTCTGTTCATGTAGATCTTCGTGAACTTCCTTCACAGGATATACATAAAGCAAGCTATGAGTTTGTGTGTGAAGATACAGGTATCGGTATGAGTGAAGACTATCTGCCTCATATTTTTGATGAGTTTTCCAGAGAACATACAACTACGGAAAATAAAGTGGTAGGCACAGGGTTAGGTCTTTCTATAGTCAAATCCATGGTGGAGCTGATGGGTGGAGAGATTCGTGTGGAAAGTGTCAGAGATGCCGGAACAAAGTTTATTGTGCAATTATCTTTGGATATAGCAGATAAAGAGGATGTGTATGGTAAGAAAGAAGCTGTCCGTTTCTCTTCCCATTCAGTACAAAAAGAAAATCGTATTCTTCTTGCAGAAGATAATGATCTCAATGCAGAAATTGTTATGGAATTATTAAAAGAAGAAGGATTTCAGGTGGATCGTGTTATGGATGGGCAACAATGTGTCAATACATTAAAAGCAGCATCCGATGGAAAATATGCACTTATACTGATGGATATTCAGATGCCTGTTTTAAACGGATATGAAGCTACAAAACAGATCAGAAAACTTGAAGATACACAAAAAGCTACTATTCCTGTGATTGCCATGACTGCCAATGCTTTTCAGGAAGATAAGCAGAAAGCCATGGAATCGGGTATGAATGATCATGTTGGAAAACCAATAGATATGTATGTTCTTTTATCCGCCATGAAGAAATACTTATGAATATGAAAGGAAATTTTGAATGAAAATAGAAATTCGTAAAGCCAGAAAGGGAGATGAAAATACTCTTGCCTATATTCAGACACAAAGCTGGAAAGCAGGTTTTGCAGATATTCTTGATGAAGAAATACTTTCACAATGTACGGATATGGAAAAAATAACAGCTATGTATACCAGCCTTTTAGACACTGACAGAGCTAATGGCCATATATTATCAGTAGAACATACTCCTCACTGTATGGCCTGGTGGGCTCAGGCAAGAGGTACTGAATTTGCAGGTAAAGCTGAATTAATCTGTATACACAGTCTTCCTGATAACTGGCATAAAGGATATGGACGTAGGATGATGGACTGTATTCTGAAAGATATTCAGAAAGAGGGATATACACAGGTCGTGTTGTGGGTATTTCAGGATAATACACGTGCACGTTGCTTTTACGAGTCTCAGGGATTTGTTCAGACTTCTGTTTCCAAATCTTCCTTTCATACGAAAGAAATCCTGTACATCAAGAATATATAACTGAAAAAGGCGTAAACTCTTTGTGCAAACAGGAGATAACGGCTTTTTTGTACTTTATACAGTAGGTTTATCTTTTAAATAATGTTTCCTCCAGAGAGCATCTTTTGTCTGCCATAGTAATCAGCCATGCCAGTCTGCTAGCAGGCACGTGCAGTAAAGTTAATGGCCACATATGGGTTTCAATAGCTTTTTGACAGGCGGAAGATATGTGGAAATCTCTTTGTGCGTTCTTACTTGCAATAACAGGATGTACATAGCCGTGCCAGTGTACTACATGGTGATGCCAGTCATACAGATAATAATCATGTAACAAGCCTGCATAGATGACTTCAGTATTTGCAATTCCGAGGTGCATTTTTTGATTCCAGCAGTAGGCAGTATATGCCACATGTATGCTATGTTCATAAGTAGAGATACGTCCATGTTGTAGAAATGTCTGTAACTTTTTATATTTTTCATCCTGTAAAACAGGCTGAGCGATTTTCATAAATTCATTTTCCATACGACACTACAATACTCTTCTGCAGATAAAAAACAAGTTGTACAAATATAACAAATGTATAAAATATATGACTGATAGGGGAAAGTTATGAAAAGAGAAAGTTTTAAATCCAGATTGGGCTTCCTGCTTGTCAGCGCAGGATGTGCAATTGGGATAGGGAATGTATGGAAGTTTCCATATTTAGCCGGTCAGAATGGTGGCGGATTCTTTGTGTTATTCTATCTGTTATTTTTATGCATCATGGGTATTCCTGTATTGACGATGGAATTGTCTGTAGGAAGAGGAAGCAGAAAAGGCATTGTGAACGGGTATAAAGCACTGGAACCTGCTGGTTCTAAATGGCACATGCATGGGTGGGTATGCATCTTCGGATGTTTCATGCTGATGATGTATTACACTACGGTCGCAGGATGGATGGTATCGTATTTTATCAAGTTTGTGAATGGTACTTTCCAGTCTTTGCCGATTGCTGAAACTGATACCATTTTTGCAACACTGTTATCCAATCCTGCAGAAATGGGAATCATGATGTTTCTTGTAGTGTGTGCAGGTTTTATTGTCTGCTCTTTAGGATTACAGAACGGTCTTGAAAAAATCACCAAAGTGATGATGAGCTGTCTGTTGGTACTGATTGTGATACTTGCAGTACATTCTGCTTTCTTACCTGGTGGAATGGAGGGACTGAAGTTTTACCTGTTTCCGTCTTTGGAAAGAGCAAACACAATAGGCTGGATGCATATTATATCTTCGGCTATGAACCAGGCATTCTTCACATTAAGTTTAGGTATTGCAGCCATGGAAATCTTTGGCAGCTATATGAGTGATTCTCATACATTGGTTAATGAATCTGTCTGTATCTGTATATTGGATACGTTTGTTGCACTGATGTCGGGACTGATTATCTTTCCAGCTTGTTTCAGCTTTGGAGTCCAGCCAGATTCAGGACCTTCCTTGATTTTTCTGACATTGCCAAAGGTATTTATGAATATGGCATATGGAAGGGTGTGGGGCTCTTTCTTCTTTCTGTTTATGATTTTTGCGAGTTTCTCTACAGTGATTGCAGTATTTGAAAATCTGATATCTGCATTTATGGAGAACTTCAGTATGTCCAGAAAGAGAGCATCACTGATTTTGTTTGTCATGGTATTTGTGTTCAGTATGCCATGTGTACTTGGTTATAACGCATGGTCCAATGTACATCTGATTGGTAACAGAGATATTCTGGATTCAGAAGACTTCATTGTATCTAACATTTTATTACCTTTGGGCTCTTTGGTCTTCCTGCTATTCTGTACAACAAAATACGGATGGGGATTACAGAACTACCTTGCAGAATGCAACAAGGGAAAAGGGTACAGACTGTCTGAAAAGTTAAAGCCATACTTTCAGTTTGTGTTACCAATATTGATTATTTTTATTTTCATACAGGGATTACTGTAAACATGGACAGGTATGTAAAGCATGCCTGTTTTTCAGTTTCCATAAGTATCCAAATAAGAAAAAAGTCCTTTATTCAAGGACTTTTTTTATGGCGCAGGAACAGGGATTTGAACCCTGGCGCCGTGTTACCGACCTACAAGCTTTCCAAGCCTGCCCCTTCAACCGCTTGGGTATTCCTGCATGCTTTTGTTTAACGCTTGATTATCTTACCATAATATTTTAAAAAGGCAATGTTTATTTTAAAAAAGTTGGTACAATATACGTAGGAACTTATACAT
>CAKVLT010000057.1 GCA_934757945.1 uncultured Bulleidia sp.
TGTGAATTGTATACGTTGATGCAGAACGTTTACCCTCCGAGTTGTAAAACTCATTTTTAAAATTGAAGTTTTGTTTACCCTCCGAGTTGTAAAAAAACACTGATCTTTTTTAGAAATGTATATAGTATAGACTATACTTCGCATAATGTATGTTATGCGACATTTATGTATGGTCTATACTAACAAGTATATATAAAAAGCATGCTGTCACTCTTCTGGGTAATTGCATGCAATTTTATTTTTTCTTTTTTTGCTTATCAAATTGTATTTCCGGCATATTCAGCATGGAATCTAATTTACCAGGATGATATTGACGATATGCCTGCTGAAGATGTTCAGTATCTACATGGGTATAGATTTCTGTTGTAGATATATCTGAGTGACCAAGAATTTCCTGAATACTTCTCAGATCAGCACCACCTTGTAACATATGCGTGGCATATGTATGTCTTAACTTATGTGGTGTTATATGCTTAGAAATGCCGTTTTCTGCACATTTGTTCAATAAATGTCTTTCAATGGTACGTGCAGTGACAGGATTTCCGTTTGTATTGATGAATACCAGATTTGTTTTCTTTTTAATAGATACAGGACGATATATTTCAATATATTTTTTTAAAAGGGTGTTGGTGTAGTCTGGTACAGGTACAATACGTTCTTTACTCCCCTTTCCTAATATTCTTAATGTGGAAGAGGGGATGTCTACCCTGTTCAACGTGAGGGTAACAAGTTCGGAAATTCTTAGTCCGCAACCATAGAGTACTTCAAAGATGACATGATACAGGAAATCTTTGGGATTGCTGTCATCAAATGAAGTTAACAATTTCTTCATTTCCTGCTCTGTACAGTAGATCGGCAATCTTTGTCTGGACATATGTATACTGACTGGTGCACTTGGATCTTCTTCATCTTCACAGAATGCCAGAAATTGATGGAATGAGCGGATTGCAGCCATAGAACGAACAATTGTGGTATCTTGTTTATCTTCAGATTCAAGTGTGTTTAAATAGGCTAAAATGAGCTCGTAGGAGACCTCTGTTGTATCATTGATACAGTTTTCTTTTAAAAAAGAGATATACTGATTCAAATCGTGCATATACCCTTCTATGGTATGTTTGCTTTTGCCTTGATGAATAGTTATATCTGTTTTGTATTTTTCCAATGCTTTATCCAGTTTCATTTTTGTTTTTCCAAAAGATCACTGGCACGCATGAAAACCTGTTGCCCATCCATCTTTTTATTTAAATCAAGAAGTACTGATCGCGTTTCTTCAGTATTTGCCTGCTGCATGTTGAAGATATCCAGCTGAGAGACATACATATCTCCGTCTTTTAAACTTGATAAAGAAATCCCCAGTAATCTTACAGGTATATTTTCATAGTTGTCTTCGAATAACGTAATAGCATTTGAATAAATATCTTCACTTTTCCAGATAGCTTTATCAAGCTTGACAGAGCGGTCTACATTTCTGAAATCAAAATATTTGATACGAATGGATAGTGCCTGTCCAAGTTTTCTATCTTCTTTCATGCGTAAAGACAGCTTTCTGGATAACATTCTTAAGATGCCGCACAGTTCATCATAATCTGTCACATCTTCTAACAAAGTTTCAGAAACCCCTTTACTTTTAGCGTTCCATTCTGTGACAAGTTCCCTGCTGTCTTGCCCTTTTGTTCTGTTAATGATTGCTTCAGTGTTTTTTCCAAATATCTTTTTTAATGCATGGATATCTCTATAGGTTGCAAGATCCTTTATAGTATGAATTCCCATACCTTTCAGTATCTCTTCTGTTTTTTTGCCTATTCCACGCATATCTCCAATAGGTAAAGGCCACATTTTGTCCTGTACATCTCTGATTCTTAGTACAGTAATTCCCATTGGTTTCTTCATATCGCTTGCCATTTTTGCAAGAAAAAGATTAGGAGCAACTCCAATAGAACAAGGTAAATGAAGTTCTCCATAAATACGACGTTGTATTTCATAGGCAAGATCCAACGGCTTATCATAATGAGAAATTGGTTCACTCATATCTGCATAACATTCATCAATACTTGCCTGCTCTACAAGTGGAGTATAGCTTTTTATAAGCGTAATAAACTGATTGGATAATTCTTCATAATACTTGTAGTGACCTGGTACTACAACCAGCTCATTGCAGAGGTGCAAAGCTTCCTGAATAGGCATGGCACTATGAATACCATATTTACGTGCTTCATAACTTGCTGTACTGACAACACTTCTTCTTGTATTCCCTGCGATGGCGACAGGTTTTCCTTTTAAAGATGGATCCAGTAAAATTTCTGCACTGACAAAAAATGCATTCATATCTATATGAAAGTAAACATTTGCCATTACAGATGACTCCTGGACAGTAACTCTTTTGCGGCTGAAGTGCTTGCTTCAGTGATTTCACCACTGGAAATAAAAGCAAGTTGTTCAATACGTTGATATTCATCAAGCTCATGAATGGTTGTATGCGTGGAAGATTCATCACTTTCTTTTGATACAAGATATTGATGGTCTGCCCAAGAAGCTACCGGAGCAAGGTGTGTAACTGCAAATACCTGACATTCATCAGAGAGTTCTTTCATTTTTTTGCCGATACTGAAAGCCACTTTACCTGAGACACCTGTATCGATTTCATCAAAAATAATAGTTTCTATTTTTTGCAGATGTGTAAAGATAACTTTTAATCCTAACATCAGTCTGCTCAGTTCACCACCAGATGCACTGAATGCCAAAGGAGAATATTCCTGACCTTTATTCATTGCCACTTTAAATTCCACTTTATCAATACCTGAAGATGTATATTCTCCATTTTCTATATATGTAAGAAATTTTGCGTTATTGAGATGTAATTCAGATAATTGTTCAGCAATTGCTTTATCCAGTGCTGGTGCACCTGCTTTTCTTTTATCAGAAATGGACTGAGCTGTTTTCAGATAAGCATTTTCTGCTTTTTTGATTTTATCATCCATTTGTTGCAGATATTCCTGTCTGTTATCGAAACACTGCACTTTTAATTCAAGTTCATCTTTATACTCCAAAATGCCCTGAATATCAGTATTGTATTTTCTTTTGAGTTTTTGAATAGTATAGAGTCTTTCTTCCATTTCATTGATTTCTTCTTCGGAAAATGAGAAATTGTCTTTCATCTGTATTAATGAGGAAACTGCATCAACCATGGAATAATAAGCATCTGTATATTGTGACTGAAGAGAGTCTATTCTATCGACATCCTTTAAGGATTCGACCAGCTTTAAAAGAGAGTAGATGTCTGATTCAACTGAAGAAGTATAAAGATCTTCAATTGCTTGAAATTTATCCATGGAGTTTTTTAAAGACAGGTAGTTTTTTTCCTTTTCTTCAAGTTCTTCTTCCTCTTCCGGTTTCAGATTGGCGTTTTCTATCTCCTGGATTTGATATTTAAAATATTCCAGGTCATTTTCATTATAGCTGTCTTCCATGGCTTCCTGCTTTTCTTTCACAAGCTCTGTATAGACTTTGTACTTTTCTTTTACAAGCTGAACAGCATCTTCCAGATGGAGATATCTGTCCAGTAATAAAAGATGGTTGGAAGATTGTAAAAGATAAGCATTGTCCCTTTGCCCATGAATGTCGAGCTGTGTATTGACAATCTCACGCATTAAAGATAAAGGAATAATGCGGCGGTTTAACCTTGCTACACTTTTCCCGCTTGCAGAAATCTCTCTTGAAAATGTATAGTATTCTTCATCATCTTCAAACCCGTTTTCTTTTAATATCTGCAAAGCATGTGTATCATTACTGAGATCAAAAGTACCTTCAATAATAGCTTTATCTTTACCTTTCATCACATAAGACGCACTTGCCCTGTCTGCTTTCAATAAAGAAATGGCATCAATAAGAATGGATTTACCTGCACCGGTTTCTCCGGTAAAAGCTGAAAAGCCATCCTGAAAGTCTAATGTAAGTTGTTCAATTAAGATAAAGTTTTTAATGAATATGTTTTTGATCATAATTTTTCCGTTATTTTTTCTATTAAACTGTTTAAATCAATATGCAGATCTTTACGTAATCTGCTTTCTGCGCCCTGTTGAACATATGTATCTTCTATGCCGATACATTCTATATCAGCATGCACGTTGTGCTGACAATAAAAATCAAGAATAGATTCACCAAGTCCGCCACATAAAAGGTCTGTTTCATAGACAATCATAGGAAGATGTTTCTGCGCGAGTTCCATTAACATGTTTTCATCCATTGGTTTAAAGAAACGGCAGTTGATGACAGTTACAGGCATTTCATTGGAACTTACTTTAGAATATACCTGTTCTACACTTGAACCATAGGTTAAGACAATCACACGATCGTTATCTGTAACAGATTCTTTTATCCAGGAACCTATAGGTATGATTTCATTAGATTTTTGCATATCTTCCATTTTAACTGTTCCTTTCGCATAACGTATGGCAAAAGGATGATTCTGATGGAAGGCTGTATATAGAAGTTGAGATGCCTCCAGAGCACATGAAGGTTGTGCAAGAATCAGATTTGGTATTGGTTTTAAAATACCAATATCAAAAATACCATGATGGGTTTCTCCATCAGATCCTACAAGTCCTGCATGGTCAATACCTATGACTACAGGAAGATCCATTCTGCAGATATCATGGTTGATCTGATCATATGCTCTTTGTAAGAAAGAAGAATAGATACAAAGATATGGTCTTAGCCCATTGATAGCCATGCCTGCTGCAAATGTGGTCGCATGCTCTTCTGCAATACCACAGTCAAAAGATCTTTCCGGGTATTTTGCAAAGAACTTTTGCAGGTAGCTCCCTTGTATCATAGCAGGAGTAATCGCAACGATGCGACTGTCTTTGTCCGCCAATTTTAATACAGTATCAGAAAAAACCTGTGCCCATGTCTGATAGCCTTTTGGCATATCATGTAATGGTTTACCAGTAGCAGGATCAAAAGGTCCAACTCCGTGCCACCTTCCATCTCTGTCCATTTCGCATGGTTCATAGCCTTTTCCCTTTTTGGTAATCACATGAACTACAACCGGGCCATCAGCTTTTTTTGCAATATTCAATGTCTGAACCAGGTCTTTAATATTGTGACCGTCAACCGGGCCGAGATATTCCAGATTAAATTCTCCAAAAATACCTTTATCTACAATGTTGTCTTTAATAGTATCTTTGACATGTTTCAGACCTGAATAAATTGAGGAGCCGAAAGAATTCTTCTGAAGATTATTCTTTAATGAGTCTTTAAAGTCATTATAGCCTTTAGAAGAACGGAGTCTTGCAAAATTCATAGCAGCTGCACCGACATTTTTTGAAATAGACATCGTATTATCATTGAAGATAATAATCATCTTTCTCTGTTCTTCACCAATCTGGTTTAATGCTTCAAAAGACATACCGGAACATAAAGAACCGTCTCCTATAACTGGTACAATGCAATATTTTTCTTTCTTTAAATCTCTTGCGACAGCCATACCTAACGCTGCACTTAAAGAAGTAGAGCTATGTCCGGCTTCCCACACATCATGTTCGCTTTCCTTACGTTTTTCAAATCCGCTTAATCCCTGGTACTGACGAAGAGTTGGAAAACTTGAAGCCCTTCCAGTTAGTATTTTATGTGTATATGCCTGATGTCCTACATCAAAAAAGATTTTATCTTTCGGGGAATCAAAAACATAATGCAATGCAATCGTTAATTCCACCACTCCCAGATTACTGGCTAAATGTCCCCCTGTATGAGAAATAGACTTAATCAGGAATGTACGAATATCTTCAGCCAGTTGTTCTAATTCCGCATTATTCATTTTTTTAATATCATTTGGACTTTGAATACTATTCACATTCATACATGTACCTTCTCTATTTATTCCTTGTTTCTATGGATTCTAAAAGACGTAATACTGCAGATGGATCAAAATCAGGCAACTGCTGTATGGAAGCTTTTACGGAGCTATATAATTCTTTCATGCATTCTTTAGCTTGCTCAAGACCCAATAAAGTCACAGAAGTCACTTTATTATTCTTTTCATCGCTTATGGATTTTCCAAATTGTTCCTGAGTCAGTGTAACATCAAATATGTCATCCTGAATTTGGAAGGCAAGGCCCATCATAATACCGATATTTTTCCATTTCTGCACGATTTCTTCAGACTGTTTTGCACAATAAGCACCCATCATTAATGGAGCAGCCAATAAACAGCCTGTTTTATACTTATGAATCTTTTGCAAAGATTCCCAGGTAGTTTCTTCATTTTCTTCTGTATCCAGACACTGTCCCAGTACCATGCCATTCACTCCAGCCATTTCTGCTAAAGTTTTAATACAGTTTATTTTAATGTTGTCATCTACTTTCGCACAAGAAGCTATATAAAAAGCATGGGTTAATAGTCCATCCCCTGCAAGAATTGCAGTAGCCTCATCAAACTGTTTATGACAGGTAGGTCTTCCTCTTCTTAAATCGTCATTATCCATTGCAGGAAGGTCATCATGAATCAGGGAATAAGTATGAATCATTTCCAGTGATGCTGCAAAAAAATCCGCAATATGTTCATCAAGTCCATATCCCAGAGTCACTGCGTGTAATAAACATGGTCTGATTCTTTTGCCACCAGCCATTAGGGAATACTCCATAGCCTTTTTGACATCGGAATCTTCAATTGTATTAAGTACAGATTCCAGTACCTCAGAAATCCACTGATTCATTATCTTCATCCTCTTTCTTTCCTAAAATGGAATTCACCTTTGTCTCATACCCTTTAAGTGTCGTATCACAGGATTTAACCAGATGCAGTCCTTCTTCGAACAGTTTAATTGTTTCATCCAGTGGTTTTTCATTCTTTTCAAGTGTATTTACAATTTCCTCAAGACGAGCCATGCTTTCTTCAAAACTTTTTTCCATACATCCTTACTTCCTTTCTATGGTATGAACCGAAGCGGTAAATTTACCTTTGGATACAGTGATATGCACAATATCCTTTTCATGTATCTGTTCTGTATCTGTTATGAGCCTGCCCGATTCATCCTGTACCAGGCTGTATCCTCTGGAAAGAATCTTTAAAGGAGAATAGGCGTCAAGTAGTGATACCAGAGATTGAAATTTGTTTCTGTTTTGCTGCACATCTGTTTGTATAGTAGATTTTAACGTATTTTGCAGTGTTTGTAACCTCAAATACTCATTCTGTAATTTTGTTACAAAAGAGCTGGTACATCTTTGACGGCAAACTTCTAACTCTTTCCTTGTTGCTGTACAGTTATGAATGATGGCATGCTGTAACCTGTAGGTCAAAGTATCCAGAGAAGCTCTTTTTTCCTGAAAGGTATAGATAGATTTTTTTAAACGTTCTTCCAGATAATCCAGATGCATTTGTCTGCCGGCAAGCATCTGTAAAAAAGCATCATAAGAAATACTACGTGAATAATTAATTAATTGTGTTTTTTCAATACGTATTCTGTTTTGTATATCCGTTGATAATATACGTTCGTATTTTTTTAAAAGTACATGCACTTCTTGTATATTCGGAGTACTGTCAAGTACAGCTGCAGTCGGAGTGATAGAGCGTTTATCCGCCACATAGTCAACAAGAGTGGTATCAGTTTCATGGCCTACCCCAGTAACAATCGGCGTATGCAAAGAAAAGATACTTCGGGCCAGATTTTCATCATTAAAACACCAGAGGTCTTCCAGAGAACCTCCTCCTCTGACTAAAAGAATCACATCATGATCAGCAGTATCCGCTTTCTTCAAGGCTTCAATGATATATTTTGCGGCTGAAGCTCCCTGACATGGAACAATATATTCTTTTACCATGGCAATCGGCCATCTGCTCTGTAATGTAATCCGTACATCATGTGCCGCAGCAGTTTCTTTACCTGTAATAATTCCTATGTTCATAGGATATAACGGTAATAGTTTTTTATTTCTAGGGTCAAAAAGCCCTTCTTTTTCCAGTTTTCTTTTTAATTCTTCAAAACGAACATACAGATCACCAATGCCGCTTTGTTTCATGGCAGTGATGAGTATCTGAGTTCTCCCTTCGGGAGCGTACAATGTAACGTCCCCTCTGACGATGATCTTATCTCCGTTTACAGGTTTAAAATTCAAATAACGTGCATGTCCTGCAAACATGACACAGGCAATAGAAGATTTTTCATCTTTCAGTGAAAAATACATGTGCCCGCTGGAAGGTATTCTTAAATTTGAAACCTCTCCTTCTACTAGTACGCCATGTAAAACAATATCTTTATCCAGCTGTTGTTTTACATACTGTACCAATGTGGTTACAGGAATAATGCGCCTTTGACTCATATAATATCCAATACTCTGTTAACTAGTTTATACGCATCTTCATCGCAGTATTTCTTGGCGAGTTCTACGGATTCGTCAATAATAATAGCCGCACTGATTTCTTTAAGGCTGAATTCGGCACATCCATTCAGAAGAATAGCCTGTTCAATGTATCCGAGTCTGTCAAATTTCCAGTTCTTTAATACTTCATTGATATACTGAGCGTATTTTTCCTTATTTTCTATGGCATCATAAATGACATCGACAAAGTATGGGTCTACTTCATCTTCTTTACATTTAAAAACTGTTTCAATTAATTCCTGTATATCTCTTTCGGCTAACAGATAATCATAAACTGTTACCATTGCTTTTTCTCTTAATTCGTGTCTGTTCATTTTCTTAATTTCTCCTTTTCTATTCTACCATGTTCTTGCGTAACACACAAAATGGATTTAGAATCATTTCATGAACTATTTTCAACGATTCTTTTTACATCTTCATACTGTGAATACCCATAGAAGAGCAGTACGCAAAAACTGTTTCAAATGCGGTTTATATTATCAGGGTCTGACGCACGATCTTTCCAAGTATTCCCCTGCAGAATTTCTTGTCAGTGTGAAATATTTTCAGGGATATCGTTCACCTTACATGAAGGAAAAAGAAGAGAAAGGATATTCTCTTGGATGGCTTCATCATAAGGGCAGAAACAAACATCACTGGGAATACTGGTATGATATGATTAATGGTGTTTGGCAACCTATTGAAGTACCATACAGGTATGTTGTGGAAATGCTATGTGACAGAGTAGCTGCATGTAAAGTATACCAGAAGGAAAAGTATACCAGTTCTTCTCCTATCAACTACTGGAACACCAGAAATGACAGGTTATATATGCATCCTGAAACAGCTGCTTTACTGGAATCTATGCTGAAAAGTATTGAAGATCGAGGTGAAGAAGCTACTTTTCAATCTATCAAAGACAACATAAGGCATAAAAAAAGATAGCTCAGCTATCTTTTTTTCCTTATTTTGTTCTTACTTGTTAAAGCTTTCGTCTTTGTTCTTGACGATGACATCATGAGCTCCACCTTCAACAATAGAAGTTGCAGATACTAATGTCAATGTTGCATTTTCCTGCAGTTCAGCAATTGTCAATGCACCACAGTTGCACATAGTAGAACGAATCTTTGCAGTTGTTAACTGCACATTATCATGTAATGGACCTGCATATGGTACATAAGAGTCAACACCTTCTTCAAAGGATAGCTTACCTTTTCCGCCAAGGTCATATCTCTGCCAGTTCTTAGCTCTGTTACTGCCTTCACCCCAGTATTCCTTAACAAAAGCACCATTGATTGTTAACTTCTGACCAGGAGCTTCTTCAAATCTGGAGAAGTATCTTCCTAACATAACAAAGTCAGCACCCATAGCCAGGGCAAGTACCATGTGATAGTCATAAACGATACCACCATCAGAGCAGATAGGAATATATTCACCTGTTCTTTCGAACCATTCATCACGAGCTTTAGCAACTTCAAGAACAGCTGTAGCCTGACCTCTTCCGATACCTTTAGTTTCACGGGTAATACAGATGGAACCGCCACCGATACCAATCTTGATAAAGTCAGCACCGTGACTTGCCAGGTAATTAAAACCATCAGCATCTACGATATTGCCAGCACCAACTTTGACTTTATCACCATATTTAGCTTTGATCCAGTCAAGAGTAGCACCCTGCCATTCAGAGAATCCATCACTGGAGTCAATAACAAGACAGTCAGCACCTGCATCTACAAGAGCAGGAACACGTGTTTCATAGTCTTTTGTATTAATACCTGCACCAACCATGAATCTCTTTTCATCATCCAGTAATTCTAATGGATTATCTTTATGAGAAGCATAGTCTTTACGGAATACAAGATATGCAAGATGATCATTATCATCTACGATTGGTAATGTGTTTAACTTATGTTCCCAGATAAGATCGTTACATTCACTTAAAGAGAATTTTACGTTACCTGTAATCAGGCTTTCTCTTGGTGTCATGAAGGAAGAAACTTTTTCTTCACCTGACATTCTGGAAATACGGTAATCTCTGCTTGTTACAAGACCAACCAGTTTTCCGTTTGGTGTACCATCTTCAGTAACAGGCATTGTGCTGTGTCCTGTTTCTTTCACCATAGCAAGAACTTCATTTAAAGTTGTATCAGGTGTAATATTGGAATCACTGATTACAAATCCTGCTTTGTAGTTTTTTACTTTAGCAACCATTGCTGCCTGAGATTCAATACTCTGAGACTGGAAAATAAAGGACATTCCACCTTCTTTTGCCAAAGCAACGCCTAAGGCATCACCGGAGACAGACTGCATAACTGCTGATACCATAGGAATGTTTAAACTGATAGCAGGTTCTTCACCCTTCTTGTATTTAACAAGTGGTGTTTTTAAACTTACCGCTGTAGGAATATTTACCTTTTTTGATAAACCAGGTACTAATAAGTATTCACTAAATGTATGACTTGGTTCAGAAATCACTTTTGCCATGAAGCATCCTCCCTCTGTTTGATTTTTAACTATTGTACAGTTTTAAAATTTATTGTAAAGGTGTTTTTTACATTTTTTCATTCTTTAATTCCATACGTATTTTATTGGGTTTTTAACATATTGCTAAAAATTCACAAATAGAAGTAAAGAAAACGTATTTTATGGTACAATCTATGAGCAGTGAGGATAAAGATATGCGATTAAAAAACAGTTATTTTTTCACATTACGTGAAGACGCAAAAGATGAAGATTCCATCAGTTCGAATCTTCTTGTCCGTGCAGGTATGATTAAAAAGAGCTCTGCCGGTGTATATATGATGCTGCCAATGGGTAACAGAGTGTTACAGAAAATTATTGGTGTTATCAGAGAAGAAATGGATAATACAGGATGTCAGGAACTGATTATGCCTGCCCTTATCCCTGAAGATGTGTATGTAGCAAGTGGAAGACGTGAGGGATTCGGAAGTTCCATGTTTTCCCTGAAAGATCGTAAAGGACAGCCTTACGTACTTGGACCTACGCATGAAGAACTATTTGCTATTGCAGCAAAGATGCAGATTCGTTCTTATAAAGACCTGCCTTTCTCTTTATATCAGATTCAGACTAAATTCCGTGACGAACCACGTCCAAGATACGGCTTAATCCGTGTTCGTGAATTTATCATGAAGGATGCGTATACTTTTGACACAGATGAAGCAAGCTGTGATGTTGCTTACCAGAAACAGTTCAACGCTTATAAAAACATCATGGACAGATTGCATCTGAACTATAAGATTGTTAAAGCTGATACCGGTGTCATGGGTGGATTACTTTCAGAAGAATTCCAGGCAATTACTCCTTTAGGGGAAGATGTCCTTGTATTATGTGACTCCTGTGATCTTGCAAGTAATATTGAAGTTGCAACATGCAAGCCAGAAATTGAACCTGCTACTGAGGTAAAAGAAACTTTAACACTTGCTGAAACTCCTGATTCCAGAACAATTGAAGAAGTTGCTTCTTTCTTCCATAAAGAACCTAAACAGTTTGTCAAAACGCTTATCTACAATGTAGACGGTAATCCTGTTGCTGTTATGGTACGCGGAGACAGAGATGTCAACGAAACAAAACTGAGAAAATTACTGCATGCTACTGAAGTAGAACTTGCTGAACCGGAAATGGTTCAAGCAGCCACAAATGCTGAAATTGGTTTTGCAGGTCCTATAGGTATCAAGTGCCCTCTTTATGCAGATGAAGAAGTCACATATATGCACAATTTCATCGTTGGTGCCAATAAAACTGGATATCACTACAGCGGTGTCAATCTGGATGATTTCAAGATTGATCACATAGCGGATCTTCGTAATATTCAGGAAGGTGATATCTGTCCATGTTGCGGTGGAAAGATTCATTTTGCTCACGGTATTGAAGTAGGTAATACATTCAAGCTTGGTACAAAATACTCAAAATCCATGGGTTTACAGTATCTGGATTCCAACAACCAGTTACAGTATGTATATATGGGTTGTTATGGTATCGGTCCGGCACGTGCCATGGCTGCTTTAGCTGAACAGAATGCGGATGAAAACGGCATTAACTGGCCTGTCAACATGGCTCCATATACTGTTGCTATTGTCATCATCTCTACAAAAGATGAACAGCAGGTAAAGGTAGCGGAAGACTTATACGCTTCCTTAACTAAGAAAGGCATCGATTGTATTCTGGATGATCGTGATGCACGTCCTGGTGTTAAATTCAAAGATATGGATCTCATCGGTATTCCATACCGTATTACAGTTGGTAAGGGTGTTGCTGAAAACAAAGTGGAATTTAAGCCTAGAACAGCTGATAAGGAAGAAATTGCTATTGATGAAGTGGCAGACAAAATTTCCTCTTTACTGAATAAATAATAATTATGGCACTTCTTAAAGGGGTGCCTTTTTATATAAGAAAAACTCTTTTATGTCTGCTGTTCAAGCAAAGATAGTAACCGTCAACCATAACCCGTCTTTAAAAGATATCTCTGATACAGGATAATACAATCAGTAAAGGAGATATCTTTTTATGA
>CAKVLT010000058.1 GCA_934757945.1 uncultured Bulleidia sp.
ATACACTTCCCACTATCTGGGTGTGTTTGGGACTTGCACCCGTTAGAGCGCGCCCATGGCGCGCAAACTATAAAAAGTCTGGACAAAACCAGACTTCTAAAATTTCCATACAGCTAATTGTTTATCCTGATGTTCACTGTGCATCAGTTCTTTGACAGATTCTTTTGTAATTTCATACATGGCATACCCTTCAGACTGAGAAAAGATAACAGAACCATCTTCCTTGTTTACTGCCCTGAAACTGATGGATGGTGCAGTAAAGTAAGGAATGCCTTTCAGTGTGCCATGTGCATACCAGTGTGTATGGCCAGTAAGTACAGCCAATGGGGTATTTTCTATCAGCACACGTTTCAGTTTGTCTCCATTTTCCAATGCAGGAATACCAGGCAAATCTCCAAACTGATGATGCTGTAAGACAACAGAACCAGGATACTTTTGCAGAGTATCTGTTATCCATTGCAGTCTTTCCTCATCAATATAGCCATTTGGTTTTCCATCCTGACTGTTATCAAAACTGATAAACGGAATATCCTGCAGTACCTGTACCTGCATATATGGCACATCCGTATCCACACCATACCAGCCTGCATAAAATGCTTTCTTACAGTCATGATTACCAAGACAGACAACATATGGAATTCCAGTAGAATCCAGACACAATTTCACTGTTCTGTAATCCTGTGGTGTGCCCTCATCACAGATATCCCCTGTAATCACCAGCACATCCACCTGATCTTTCAGCGTATCGATAATCTTCTGTGCTCTTGGTAACCCGGAATCCATCTTTTCCAGCATATCTTCATACAGATTTCCACCTGTATACTGTTTTCTGAAATGAATATCTGAAATATGTAATACTTTCATATAGGCTTAACGTAATTTTTTACGAATGATGCCTGTAACAATATCCAGTACATACACTGTCACAATGACTGCCAGCAGAATAATACTGACTTTATCCCAGTTACGTGCCTGAATGGCAAAGATCAAAGGTGCACCAATACCACCGGCACCTACAAGACCTAACGTAGAAGCACTTCTTACCCCAATTTCAAAATGATTCAGGATCAAAGAAGAATAAATAGGTAATACCTGAGGAATACGTGCATAGAACATTGTCTGTACCCCGTTAGCACCTACAGATCTGCAGGCTTCTACAGGTTCTTCGTTCATCTTTTCCATTTCTTCCGCAAATAACTTACCAAGCATACCAATCTGATGTACACCGATGGCAAGCATACCTGCAAAAGGTCCTGGTCCTACTACCTTTACAAAGATAATGGCATAAATCAGTTCAGGGAAAGCTCGAAGAATATCCAGAATGGTTTTACCAATACGTGGAATAACACTGTGTTTTGACCACAGATTACGACTTGCCAGTAATGTAAAAGGAATGGCAAGTACTGTACCAATGGCAGTACCCGCAAAGGCAATGGCAATTGTCAGAAGAATTAAAGAGAATACATCTTCTCCACTGCCATCATAGAAATATCCCCAATCCGGATGAAACAACTGTTTTACCGTAGAGATAAAGTTGGCTCCGGAGAAATTCACAAAGGCACTGTAATCCAGATCCCATGCACAGAATATAACCACTGCAAGAAGCAGAAGAAATACACATAAGCCAGAGTGTTTCTTTACCATACTCATGCGACTTTCCTCCTTATCCATTCAGACAGTGCATCCACAATCATAACTACAATGAAAATCATCAGAATAACAAGAGATACTCTGTCATACTTGAACAATCCAAGAGAAGTATTCAGAATGACACCAATACCACCGGCACCTACATATCCAAGTACTGTAGAAGAACGGATATTGATTTCTAATGCATAGAAACCATAACTGATAACACTTGGAATAATCTGAGGCCATACTGCCCATATAGCTGTTTTCAGCTTATTGGCACCAACGGATTCACAGGCTTCCAAAGCAGATAAATCAATCGTTTCTATTGTTTCATAGAATAACTGTGCAGTTAATCCAAATGTGAAAATCACAATTGTCAGAACACCTGTTGCCTCACCGATACCCACCATAGATACCAGGATAGCAGCTAACAACATGTTCGGTATGGTACGAATCACATTTAACACAAACCGGATAATCCCTGTCAGTACTGTATTCTTTGTCACAATAGTTGTGGCAAGGAAAGAAAACGGTATAGCAAGGCATACACCAAGAATGGTACCCAGCACAGACATCTTCAATGTTCTGATCAAAGGATCCACAAGGCTTGGCAGATAGGAAAAATCCGGATGAATCAGTTTGTTTAAAAATACCAGTACCTGCTGAGAGTTATTGAACACTTCACTGAAATCAGCTCCGACAGTGTCTGAAGCAGTGATAAAACACAAGACGATCAGTACTACCACCAGTGCATGTTTGTACCAATTGAAGTGTACTGTATCTTTGATTTTCATGAAGCTGACTCCCCGCCAGGATTAAAGTTACCTTTGTAGATTTCTTTCAGTTTTTCATCTGTCAGTTCTTCCGGTGTACCGTCAAATACCAGCTTGCCGTCCTGTAACCCAATAATTCTTGTTGCATAATGTTTAGCCAGTTCCACAGAGTGAATGTTTACAATGACCGTTCTGCCCATGGTTTCATTGATCATCTGTAAGTCACTTAACACTTTGTTGGAAGTCACAGGGTCCAAAGAAGCCACAGGTTCATCCGCAAGGATGATGCTTGCTTCCTGGAACAGTGTTCTTGCAATACAGACACGTTGTTGCTGACCACCTGAAAGCTCATCACAACGACTGTGCAGTTTTTCCGATAATCCTACTTTAGCAAGCACTTCATTTACCAGTGCATATTCCTGTTTGGAAAACAGCCCGAAGATACTTTTGAAAGTACCATAACTTCCCAGCTTTCCGGAAAGAATATTTTTCTGTACAGTGCTTCTTTTTACAAGATTGAACTGCTGTGAAATCAATCCGATATGTGTACGCAGCTGTTTTAATTCTTTTTTATTGGCTTTTGTAATAGATTTGCCATCAATCAGAATCTCACCTTCCGAGATTTCATTCAGCCGATTGATAGAGCGTAACAATGTACTTTTCCCTGCACCTGATAAGCCGATGATGCAAAGATACTCTCCATCATGGATAGTCAGGCTGATATGATCCATTGCTTTTGTGCCGTTTTTATAAACTTTTGAAGCGTCCTTAATTTCAATCATGCCTTACTCCGCTGCTTTGGCAATGTAGTCTTCGATTGTGTCATAAGCAGCTTCATCAGCTTCACTGTAAGATGTATGATTCCACATAGCCATAGCCTCTTTACCAGCTTCATCATTTGGCATATTTAAGAAGACTTCTTTTACTTTTTCCTGTAAATCTGTACTCATGGAAGGATTTACTGCAATGGCATCATTAGGAATATCTCCCTTTGTCAGATACAGAACTTTCAGATCTTTAAACAGATCATTGTTTTCAAACTTGCCTTTAAATACGTAACGTGCACCTTCGAATACAAATGCAGCATCTGCCTGTCCGTTTAATACGGCTGTGATTTCAGATGGAATATCATTGACTGTAATCAATGTGCAGTCTGTTGTAGGGTCAATACCAAGATCCTTCATTTCAGCAACAGGATAAATATATCCGGAGGCAGAGTTAGCACTTAATGTAGCAATTGTCTTACCCTTTAAATCTGCAAGATTTGTCATTGTACTGTCTGCTTTTACTAATACTTCACCTTTGAATGTAGAAACTGCAGAATCAGCAACAGGCTGTTCATTTTCATCATAGTCACCTAAAGCAGAAGATAATAATGCTTTAGCAGCACCCTGTTCACGTGCCTGTACATAGGCAGCTGGTGGCATAATACCGATATCTACCTTACCGGAAGCCATAGCTTCCACGATTGTAGAATAGTCTGTAGCTAATGTTACTGTAACATCACAGCCAAGCTGTTCAGACAAGTATTCTTCAAATGGTTTTACCTTAGCTTCCATGGAGCCGTCGTTATTTGTAGGAACGAACTGTACTGTTAAAGATGTTGGGGTTGCACTGTCATCTGCGGTTTCTTTTTTTTCGCCAGATCCACATGCTGTTGTCATCAGCATTCCTGCAACCAGAGCTGCTTTTAAAAGTTTGTTTGTCTTCATAAATTTCCTCTTTCTTTTTTGACGGAATCATTATATCTCCTGTTTTTTCGTTCGCTTACAATTTTTTGAATATTTAACCTATTTTTTTACTTCTTTTAAATAAATATGATTTACCATCTGAGACACTTAGCCAAATATAGAAGTTGCAGAATCTAAAGTAGTTGAAATTATTTTTCTTGTCATTGGTATTGAATGAAGAATGTATTTTTGTATTTTATCCATCATTTGTAATTCAAATCCTTAACTTCTTCATTAATCGTGGAAAGGTATATATAAAATATACTGTTGTACAAACTGCTGTAAAGATCCATGAAACAGGACATGAAATAATAATTTGATAAATACTGGATGGATGCTTTATCAGGAAAAAAATCCATGCCGTTCTTACGCCACACAATCCAATAATATTTAAAATCATACAAACAAATACATCATTCATTCCACGAAGTGAAGAGGCTAATACTTCATAAATAGGAACTATCCAATAATAAGGAGCAATGGCTTTCATAACCTGTAGAGCCTGGTCGATCACAAGTGGATCATTTGTAAATAAATATAATAAGAATTGGCTTGTTGAAAAGAAGAATACACTTAAACCACTAGATAATACGAAATCCAACATCATACAAGAAACAATGCTTTGCTTCACACGATCAAATTTTTTGGCTCCTAGATTTTGTGCTACAAAGGTTGCGACAGAAACTGAGAAGGCATTTGAAACCATCCAATAAATTCCATCTAACTTGGCATATGCTGTATTTCCAGCTACAGCTATGGTTCCCAGTGAATTCACAGCGCTTGTCATAATCATGCCTGATAAAGAATTCATGACACTTTGAATTCCTGCTGGTAATCCAATACGAATAATTTCAAAGAAAAGTTGTTTATGAAATTTAATTTGCTTCCATTTTACTCTAAATTGTTCTTGTAAATGTTGAAGAGCGTGTAGAACCATGTAAGAACTAACTGCCTGGGCTGTTACTGTAGCAATAGCAACTCCTGCAATGCCTAAATGAAAGACAACGGCCAATAGTACATCTAAAACAATATTGACAAAGCAACAAATCATCAAATAATACAATGGCTGTTTAGAATCACCCAAAGCACGGAGAATTGCACTTCCTGTATTAAATAAGAAAGTAAAGAGGATACCGGTAAAATAAATTCGCAAATATAACAAAGAACCATTCATTAGTTCATTTGGTGTTCCAAGTAATTGGAGAAGTAATGGCGCAAATGCAACACCCAATACACCGAATAAAACTCCACCAATTATTGCAATTGCAACAGAGGTATGTATGCATTCACTTAAATGTCTCCAATCTGCTGCACCAAAATAACGAGCTGCTATAACAGTTACTCCTGATGTCATTCCGGTAAAGAAGCCAACAAATAAATTAATCATCATTCCAGAAGATCCACCAACACAAGCAAGTGCTTTGGTTGACACAAACCTTCCAACAACGATAACATCGACGATATTATATAATTGTTGAAAAAGGGTTCCAGCCATAATTGGCATACAGAATAGTAACATTTGTTTCCATATTACACCTTCAGTTATAGGATTTTTTTTCATTGTCTTTTCCATATTCTCTGCCTCCTTGCTTATAGTTTTAAGAAATAAAACCAATGAAAAGTTTGTACTTTAAAGTGCTGGTTACAACATAGCAACCGTAAATACATCAAGTTTAATTGTTCAACTGAATAGATAAAAACTACCCTCTCAACCATCATGGCTGAGAGGAGTATGGGCAGTTATACATTACTTTTACTGGATAACAGCATCTTCAACTGTGAATCCGCCAAGTGAGTTTTCTTTCACTTGAATGCAAATATAAGTGATACCTGAATCTTTTGCAGCAAAGAATTGACGCTTTGCTGCAGGACTGATTTTTAACCAGTCACCAGCAGTAATTTCGACAGTATCTCCATCAATGATAGCAGTCCCTTTTCCGGAAATAACCCCATAGATTTCTTCGTTGTTCTTATGGGAATGTACAAAAGGAACGCCTGCACCTGCAGGAAAAGAATTAATACTTACTTCAGCACCAGTTAAAGAAAGTGCTTCATGAAGTTCTGCACGTCCTTCATTACCAATAGTGGTTTTTGTGTAGTTTGACATTTGAATTTACCTCCATTTTTGTTTGCAACCTTGTTGCTTGATTACAGTATAATCATTCACGCACTATAAAAAAGCACGCACATATTTGTAACTGCGCATAATGAAATGAATGTGTTATAATATTCATGAAATGAGGTGAATATATATGAAAACAAAAGAACAACTTCCGTCATGTCCTGTAGCAACATCTGTGTCTCTTATAGGTGGTAAATGGAAGTTATTGATAATAAGAAATTTAAAAAACCGTCCATGGAGATTCAACGAACTTCAAAGGGATTTAGAAGGGATTTCTCAAAAAGTACTAACGGATAGTCTGAGGCAAATGATAGATGATGGCCTTGTGTATAGAAATGATTATCATGAGAATCCTCCAAGAGTTTATTATGGTCTGACAGACTTAGGTAAAGAAATGATGCCTGTTATTGATGCATTGGCAGATTTTGGTAATTATTACAAAACGATTGTTGATTAACTATAAGACTCCCAATTACCGCATTAAGTTACAGCGGTGAGGAGCCTTTCTTTTTTACACTTATCTTTCAATATTGAGCTTGAGTCCTGATTACAATGAAACTGTTCAGTTGGTTAGATTGCAATACTTGCTATGCCAGCTCACTATGCGTTAGTTGATTATAAACTTTGACATTCGATGAAAATGCACCATCTTCCGGCAGAAAACTTTATTATGTACTATTTTGTCGATGACAAGCAAACGGTTGTTTCAACAGCTTGAATATTCTATGGTGATTGTGCTATTGAAGAAATCATAAATTCAAATAAATAAACAATAATGAAGCGTATTGTTTTGGTGTATCTGGGTAAAGAAAAATTACTAAAAATGCGTCAAGTGGTCAATCATATACATAAAAAGAATGTAAAATATTTCAACGTAAGTGAGATATACGTTGTATGCACTTTTACAGTATTTCAAATACTCTCTGTAATCTCTGCAAACTTCTGGATTTTAGTGATTTGTCGACTGGGAGTAGCCTGTACACATGCCATTTTCTGGTCTATTGCTTCCCCTGTAGCTGTAAAGCTTGTAAACAAAGACCATAAATCCATGGCTTTAAGTATGATTATCACCGGTACAAGCATTGCCATGATCTTAGGATTACCTCTTGGAAGAGTAATAGGACTTGCGATTGGATGGAGAATGACCTTTGCAGTTGTCGCAATGATTTCCGCCTGTATCTGTATCTATATGTTCTTTGTATTTCCTAAATTTGATAAAGGAGAACCATTCTCCTTATCCGGATTTCCAAAGATATTCAGAAATAAAGCACTCATAGGTGTCTATGTAGTTACTTTCCTGTTTGCCACAGCCTACTATACAGCTTACAGTTATATTGATCCCTTCCTGAGTCAGGTTGCTCATGTATCAGACTCTGTTGCAACAATTGTATTAATGGTATTTGGAGGAGCAGGTATCTTAGGAAGTATCTTATTTTCCAGGACTCATGATTCCCACAGAATTGGTTTTTTAACCTGTTCCATTGCAGGCATCTCAGTATGTGTTGCATTATTACAATTAGCTTCTGTCTCTGTACCAACCATCTTCTTATTATGTGCTGTATGGGGATTGTCTGCCACTTCCTTCAATGTAGCTTTTCAATCAGAAGTAATTACAGCTGCAGATGATTCTATTTCTACTGTTGCCATGGCATTATTTTCTTCAATCTTTAATCTTGGTATAGGACTTGGCACCTATATTGGTGGAATAACCGTTACTAACCTTTCCATTGCATGGATTGGGTATGTCGGAGCTGTCTTTGGAGTACTTGCCCTATTGTATTTCCTTTTGAAGATGAAACCTGTACTGCATTAAATCTTTTCGTACGAATTCGTTTATAAAAACAATCGCAAAAAAATACGACCGCATTTGTGACTGCAACGGTCGTATTTTGAAACAGGCATTTCTATTCATCTATGACAGCGATGCCTGTCTTTTTTAATTACAGTAATTTATATTTTGTTCCTCTGCCAGTACCTGTTTTTTCTACATAGTTTTTCAATATCATCGTATTCAGAATAGATGTCACTTTAGTTTTTCCGAAAGGAATCAATGTCAGAATTTCACTCATAGATTGTGCCTTAACTTTGCTCAGTGCATTATAAACAACCTGTTGGTCTTCTGTTAATTTCAGGGCATTGCATACAGGCAAAGTAACTTTAATGGAATTCTCAAAAACTTCAAACAAAGGTTTCGCCTTACTGTCTGCATAAGCATCTTTAATCCTGAGTATTCCAGTTCCAAGCACTTCTACTATATGCAATCTGTAAAAAATATTGCCTATAACAGGGTTTCTCAGCATAGATACGTTACCACGAAGATATTCTTCCTTGGATAAACCTGCAGGTAATCCACCTGGCGAAGACACTTCAATTCTGTCTTCAAACATCAAAATGCGAATTTGTGCTGGTGTATCCCATGTTCTGTGAATCAAGGCATTTGCGATGGTTTCTCTGAATGCAGCCTCTGGTATTTTTTCAACCTTTTTTCTTTGCATTCCATAAATCTCTTCATATTGATAAAAATTACGATATACTTCAACAGCCTTTTCCATAACCAACAGTATAGATTCATGGTCAAAAGTCATGCGATTCAGAATAATATTTATATTTTCACCAAATCTTGCAATATCTATTCCTGGGCATGCATTTTTATCTGCCATCATTTCAGCCGCATGCGTATATCCACAAGTATTCGTATACAAATTTAATGTTTTTAATATATCCTGCGTTAAGGCACTGATACCCAATGCTTTCTGTATTCTCTCTTCCAGTATAGTAAAAGAAAGATCTTGTGTTGTTGCCGGTAAATCTTCATAATGCATATTCTTTCCCTGCAATATCAGTCTTGTCAATTCCAGAGAATCCACTTCAATTGTAGCCGTATCATTTCTCTTATACGCTTTAGATTTATACGTATATGGTGTATTTATACCCGCCTGCACTTTAAGTATCACTGTTTTCTCAGTTTCTTTCACAGATAATTCGTAATGTGGTTGTGGATGAATCGTATCATTGATTTTATTTTCTATATCCAGACAAGCCTGTACAGGGTCAGATAATCCATGTGTACTCCCATCATCTGCTACACCAAACCATATTTCTCCACCATCATAGTTAGCAAACGCACTTACTGTTTTTAGAAATGTATTTGAAATTTCAGATTTGAATTCCAAGCTTTTTGTTTCCTTCATACTACATCACCTGCATCTTCAAAGACATTCTAATGCAGTTCATCCATAAAAACAATCGTAAAAAAATACGACCGCATTTGTGACTGCAAACGTTCGTGTTTTTGTTCTTTCGACTGATTATTGTAACTGACGGATAGCTTCACAAAGTACATTGTACTTTTCAGTAATCACTGTCATCAGTTCTTCTGTACCAGCCAGGGAACCGGCTCTTAATATTTCTGTAATTTCTTTTACAGGTTTCAGCAATCCTTCAAAGCCCAGATTCATACAGACACCTTTTAATGTATGTGCCGCCCTGAAGCTTTCCTCAACTTCTTTTGCATTCAGCTTTTCTACAAGCTGTGTATAAGAATCATCACCAGGGAATTTCTTCACAAATCTTTCTACCAGGCCCTTTGTTCCAAAACGTCCCAGTACAGACTGAAAATCACCTTCAGCCACTGTATATAGCTCTTCAATTGTCATGTCTATCCCACTCCTTTATTTTCTGTATTTCTTCTTTATGTTCTGACACATGTGGACATCCTTCCGTATTCACATGCATTTCCCTGTCAATAAAAGCCAATTCCATTGGTATCTGATCTTGTATGTCCTGTAAACATTGTAATAACAAAGGATTAAAAATACCACACTGACCATCCTGAATCATCTGTAATGCCTTTTCAGCAGAATACGCCTCTTTGTATACTCGTTTAGAAGTTAACGCATCATACACATCTGCTATAGATACCACCTGAGCACTGACAGGGATACTGTCACCTGCCAATCCATCCGGATATCCTTTGCCATCATATCTTTCATGATGCCACAGGCATATATCATGTGCCACCTGAATCAGAGGATTTCCCTTGAAAATAGGCAGTTCATCCAGAATATACGCACCTATGGTTGTATGTGTTTTCATCAGATCAAACTCTTCTTTGGTCAGTTTACCCGGTTTATTCAATACAGAGGAAGGTATGGATATTTTGCCTATATCGTGTAAAGCAGCCCCCAGTACAATTCTTTCCATCTCTTCATTGCTCATTGTGTACTTCGAAGAAATCTCCTGCAGTCTTTTTAACAGCAATCTTGTAATAGCCTGAATATGTAAGACATGTGCTCCGCTTTCTCCGTTTCTGAATTCTACAATATGAGAAAGGATACTTATTAACATGAAGTTATTGGCTTTTTCTTCCCTTTGTTGCTGGGTAAGCATGGAAAACAGTTTTCTTTGTTTGGCATATAATCTGATGGTATTCTCCACACGTCTTTTGACAATATATCTGTCAAAAGGTCTCGGAATGAAATCTGTCACGCCTAAATTGTATGCCCTTTGTATATTGCTGTTATTTTCATCCGAAGAAATCATAATCACAGGAATATCTTCCAGAATAGAGTTGTTACGCATCCATTCCAGCACATCGAATCCATCCACCTGCGGCATGACAAGATCCAATAATACCAGAGAAATATCTTTCTGATTTTCCTTTAATACTTTTAAAGCTTCATTTCCATCATACACATGCAGAAATGTGTATTCTTCCTTTAGCATTTCCTCCAGAATTTCATGATTCATTTCCACATCATCCACAATTAATACCAATGGTTTTGCATACTCACTGACAGTAGTGGAGCTGTCCAGATACTCTCCTGTCACATCTTCCAGTACAAATGCATTCCTGGATTGTTTGGCAGTATACATATTTTTATCTGCACAAGCTATGGCTTCTTTAATACTTTCCCCTTCAATTGCTTTTCCACCCGTACTGATGGACAATTGAATACCTGGATATTCTTCTACACTGGCTGTACTGATTTCATCATGCAGATGTTGAATTTTTCTGAAGAATACTTCTTTAGGGGTTCCGGGCAAAATCATGACAAATTCATCTCCGCCAATACGTAACACATAATCATCTTTTCTGACCAGAGAACTCATCAGCTGTGCACAGGTTTTTAAAGCAAGATCCCCTGCATGATGTCCATAGGTATCATTGATTTCCTTAAAGTTATCCAGATCTATTAAAGCTATACCTCCGGATAATTTCTCTCTGGAAATCTTATCGTAGAATCTTCTGTTATATACTTTGGTTAAAGAATCTGTATATAACTCCTGTTCATAGGAAGCCATCTTTTTTAAAAGCACGAGTTTCTCATCATGATCCGAAAAAACTTCCTCGTCCATTTCTGATATGATTTCTATAACAGCAGGTTCATGATCTATTTCTATATATCTGGCAATAATCTGAAAAAACGTATCATTATGATAGATGAGTTTACGTAATGTTTTTTTCTCTCGTATTGCCTTCAGACATAAACAGTCCTTTTGTGTCACACGGTCATCCATCATACAGGTATGGTATTCACACAAGACTCCTAAACGCATCTGTTTTTCTTTCTGCTGTAATGCCGTATATCTCCATAAGCGCACATCATAGTATATTGGTTTTAATACTTCCACGATTTCTTTTGCTTTCTGAAGATCCATTTCTATACTTGTATTCATACAATTTCCCACTGTCACTGCGCTTATTATATATAAAACCAAAATATAACTCAACGCAACTGCATGAGTCTTCCTGAATATAAAAAAGAATTCCTGGCTACTGGAATCCTGTATATCTCTTATTTAAATAAATTGGTTTTACCAAGTGGTTTTAATAACAGCCATCCAAGAATGACAGAAATCAATTCTCCAACTGCTACTTCACCACCCATGATAAGTGTGCCAAGTACTACATTCCCTTCAAAGTACAGCACAGCAAGTTCTGCACCGACAAAGAAGAAATTAAAGATGACAGGCATCAACACACTCCATAAAGGAAAGCCTTTTACTGTCTTATCCTTTAACATATATGTACACTCTGCTGCAAGGAACGTTGCAAGTGTACCAATAATGGCATCAATAAATCCTGTAGGATTGACTCCCATAAAAGCCCCTAACAGATTTGTCAGGAAACAACCCAATGTAACACCATAAATAGATGGTTTATACAATAGAGGTAAAATGGTTAATGCCTCTGCAATACGTACCTGGATATTTCCATAGGAAATAGGTGCCAGTGCCAATGATACTACTGTGTATACTGCGGCAATCATCGCAATACGCACAAAAGTAAGTGTGTCTGTTTTTTTCATTACTACTACATCTCCTTATTTTAGGTATACGTCAGGTAGCCGCTACTGACGAGACTTACGTCCAGTTCCTTATTTTACTCAGGAAACTGTATATGTAAATCTGGAATTTCATACCTTTATTCAGTAAAATAGCCACGAGGTATAAGTGTGAAACATTATGATATGTAGCAGACATGACAAAAAGAAGTGGCTATCCACTTAGTTAAAATCAAGATGAA